>NZ_JBEXOS010000054.1:0-56832 GCF_040611655.1 Streptomyces sp. NPDC006552 | reverse complement strand
GGTGGCCGTGTACTACCGCACGAACCTCACGATGCGGCAGCTCGCGCCGCTGTTCGGCATCTCGCCGGCGACGGTGTGCCGGGTCATCCAGCGGCTCGGTCCGCTGCTGGCGCTCGAGCGGGCTCCGCGGCCGGTGACGGACACCGAACGGCTGTGGATCTTAGACGGCACCCTCATTCCGGTCCGTGACCGCAGGTCGGTGCCTCGTCCCGCAACTACTGGTTCTCGACGAACGGAGTGCTGCCTGTGGCCGACCGGGACGGCCGCTACCGAGGCACCGTGACGGCCATAGCTGTCGTTGAGGCCCTCGCCGACAGCATCGACGACGTCGCGGGGGCGCCCGCCATGGTCGACGGCGACCTTGTCGAGGTGTCGCACACGGTCACTGCGGAGATGCCGCTGGGCACAGCTCTGCATGCGCTGGGGTCGGCGCCAGGCACCGGGCTGCCGCTCCTGGACACCGACCGCCGACAGGTGCTCGGCCGGTTGCCCCACCAAAGCGCCCTGCGTGCGGCGCACCCCGCCCCGGCACAGTCCCGCCCACCGGACGCCGCGGTAACCCCGTAGGGAGCGGTACCGTCCCGGCAACGACGGCATCCCCGGCCAGGCAGGGGGCGGGTCGTTGGGCCCTCACGGGCCGGCGCTCGCATAGCCCGCAAGGAGATCGAGCCCCTCCGCAACCACTGGTCCACACCACCGGGTAGGCGGGCGAACTGAGTCGCCTTGCGGCGGGTTGACGAGATTGCGTGGGTCAGCCCGCGGTGATCACGGCCTGGATCAGGCCCGGGAACCGGCGGTCCAAGCCCTCGTTGCGGAGGCGCATGAACAGGCCGTTCCCGGCGTCGCGTTGGTACACCAGGCCCGCGTCGCGCAGTACTCGCCTGTGACGGGTGCAACTGGACTTGCCCACCGGCGGGTTGAAGGAAGCGCACAGGCGCTCTTCGTCCGGCCGACCTTACCCGTCTGCTGAAGGAGTCATGTCTGCACCCGCACCGCGGCGTCGCAGTGTCCTGTCGCGTATCCCTACGTCTCTGCGCAAGCTCCTACTCATCGAGCACTCGCCCTTCATCACCCTCTGACCCAGGGCAGGGTCTTCGCCGCACGCCGTCATGACATCTCGGCCGGACGGTTCGGCCGTGGGTATCGGCCGGGCCACACGCTGAGGTTCCGGGCCGCGCCGCTGTACAGCAGGGTGGTCTCGGTACGAGCCAGAGGAAGCGTCAGATCCGTCAAGCACAGCAGCCGTTCCCACTGGTCGTGATACCAGCGGCGCACGGCGAGCTGCGGAGCTCTGGTCCGCAGGTGCGGCGGGGCGGGGCTGATCGTCACCGTCTCGCTCAGCGAACCTTCGAGGCCGGCCTGCCGGCACCACGCGGGGAACGCGGCCAGGTCGGGGTCGACGACGGGCAGTCGCGTCAGGTACGCCGTCAGCTGGGGGACGTGGAGGAGGGCTTCCTGGGTGAAGTAGGTGACCGCGCGCCGACGCCACCGGGTGAGCGGGTCGTCGGTGTGGTGCCGGTAGTGGAGCGTGGGCCGGCCCGGCGGCAGGTGCAGGTGGTCCGCCAGCGTGGGCGGTACGGCGGCAAGGAACAGGTCCCCGCTCAGCGGCTCGCGGCCCGCCGGCTCCAGAAACGGGCTCGGCAGCGCGGCGGTGAGCGTGTAGGGCGAGCCCGGCCGGTCAGTTGTGGCGTAGGTGCCGCGCTTGCCTGTGACCACGAGCCCCTGCTGACGGAGCAGTTCGAGTGCGGCGCGCACAGTGGTGCGCGCCGCGCCGAACCGCTCCGTCAGCAGCCGCTCCGACGGCAGGCGCTGTCCCGGTTCCACCCGGCCCTCCCGTATGTCGTCCGCGAGAACGGACGCGATCCGCTGGTACGCGGGGCGCGCCTTCCGAGTTGACTCCACCAGACTCTCCCTCACCATCAGCTACACGTGATGCTATTTCGGTGACCGGTCAAAGGTCTACACCAAAATCGCACGCCAGGCCAGAAGTCCGAGATTTCACTGGCGACGCCGGGCGAAATACCCAGTTGCACGCCTTGCACCCGCTGGTGGCCGCGAGCCGAACTCCCGTCCAGCACAGCTGCTGCGGGTCTGTTCTGTCCTCGTCCGCCCACGGGGTCAGTCGGCCGCTCCGCGCCCTCCGAAAGGTCAGGCTTGATCTCTCAGCCCCGACACGGTGCGAACCAGCGCACGCATGCCGGCCAGGTCGAGGAACTGCAGAGCGCTCGCGTCGACCGTGATGCCCCCGGCCATCCTTCCGCGGTATGAAGCGCGGAAATGAACGCTTTCGCGGTGCGGTAGTCCACGTCGCCCACCACGCGTAGCACCCGTCGGCCGTGGCGGAAGGCCGGTATCAGCCGCAGTGTCGAGCTGTGGTGCAGGGGCAGGGCTTCGACGACGCCGGGGTGGTCCTGGCTGACGGAGTGCAGGGCGGCCGCGTCGAACCGGCGGGCCTCGTACTGGCAGATCGCTGACGCACGGCGACCATGGCGTCGGGGTCGAAGGGGCCGGCCGCGAGGTAGCTGTCGGCGGCCGTGGTGACCTGGAGCCGGCCGCTGTCCAGCGCGGTGGCGGGGTCGGTGCCCGCCGCACGCAGCCATGTCAGCACCTGTTCGGGAGCGCACTGGTCGGCGAAGTAGACCACTCGTTCGCCGCGATCGAGCCCTCGCAAGCAGATGGACGTCACCACCCGGCGCTGCTCGTCGTCGTCCGCGAACGCCAAATACGGGTGGTCACCCTGGTCCATGTCGTGGACCCGGCGCTCCCTGACGGTCTGTTCCATCACCTCGACCACACGCCCTGCACCGCCCCCCGGCAGTCGATCGTAGGACCGCTGAAGCGCGGCCCCCTGGGCCGTTTTGTCTGAACTTGGTGGTCGACGTGACCGGTTCACAGGGGGTCCGCCGGTCCGTCGGATCGGTGGGTGGTTCAGCTCACGAGCCGTCACGCGCCGTGAGTTCGGTCAGGCCGGAGATGTCCAGGACCGGGTCCAGCAGCGGGTTGCTGATGAGTTCGAGGCGCTCGGCGTGCGGGAAGAGCACGCTGAGACCGGCGCTGTCGAGGTACTCGACAGCGCCGAGGTCGAGGACGAGACGGCCGGGGATGCGCTCCAGCGCCGCGGCCAGGTCGGCGGTGTTGCTCATGTCGATCTCGCCGACCGCGGTCAGCACGACGGCTCCGTCGGATCGTCTGCTGTGGGTGAGGGTCAGGGGCGTGGTCATCAGGCGATCCTCGTGTGCATGTCGACGGTGGTGCCGGCTGGTCCGGGGGTGACGGTGACGTGATGCATCAGGGCACGCATCAGTCCCATCCCGCGGCCGCGGTGGGCGTTGCGTTCGGGTTGAGGGGTCTGCCAGCGGCCGGTGTCGGCGATGGTGAGGTGGAGGTTGTCGACGTACGCCTCAGCGCGGAAGTAGACGGTGTCACCGGGGGCGTCACGGTGTCCGTGCTCGATGGCGTTGGCGCAGGCCTCGCCTGCCGCGACCAGGATGTTCTGCACGGTGCGCGGGGGCAGGTCGCACTGGTCGAGCCAGCCGCGCAGCGCCTTGCGGACGGGGGCGAGCTGGGCGGATTCGGCGGGGAAGGACATCTCCAGCGGTGCCGGGTGCCGGTAGAGCAGGAGGGCGACGTCGTCGTCGTAGCCGTCGGCGGGGGCCAGGCGGGACATGACATCGGTGGCGAGCTCGTCGACCGCGGTGTTGCGGCCGTCCTGAAGAGCTTCGCCGGCCTGGTCGATGCCGGCGCTGAGCGGACGGCGGCGGCGTTCGACAAGTCCGTCGGTGTACAGGAGCAGGGTCGAACGGGCCGGGAGGATGCAGGTCGCTTCGGGGCGTGGGTTGCCGGGCCGGACGGCAAGGGGCAGGGAGCGCCCGTCCTCCAGGAGCTGCCTGGCGCCATCGGGGTGGACAAGGATGCCCGGCGGGTGGCCGGCGCTGGAGTAAGTGAGCTGTCCCGTTTCGGAGTTCAGGACGGCGCAGAAGACGGTGGTGCACATGGCGCCCGGAACGCCGGCGGCGAACTGGTCGAGAGCCCTGAGGGTCTGGGCCGGGCTGGCGTCCTGGAGCAGCAGGGCGCGGCAGGCGCTGCGCAGCTGTCCCATGACGCTGGCGGCCTCCAGGCCGCGGCCGACGCAGTCCCCGACGACGATGCCGATGCGGCTGTCGGGGAGCGTGACGGTGTCGTACCAGTCGCCACCGACCTCCAGGGGCTGGGTGGCGGGTTCGTAGCGGACGGCGAAGCCGGCGGGCAGGTGGGAGGGGCCGAGAATGGCGCGTTGCAGGGCGATGGCCGTCTCGCGCTGCTGATCGATCTGGTGGGCGCGGGCGAGTCCCTGGGCGAGGTGCCCGGCCAGCAAGGAGAGCAGGAGTTCGTCCTCGCTGGTGAAGGGGCGGTTCTCACCGAGGTCGATCCACAGGGCGAGCGGGCCGTCGGGGTATTCGAGGAGGATGCCCGCTCCGCCCTGGTCGAGGGTGAGGGTGAGCGGCGTCTGCCGGCGCAGTTCGGCGAGGGCGCGGCGGCGTTCGCCGGACAGTTGCTGCCAGGTGAGGGCGGGATCGGTGGAGGTGAGGGTGGGTTCGTCCCCGCGGTCGAAGACGGCTGCCGTGACGCGCTGGGCTCGCCACAGGTTCCTGAGCTCGTCCAGGGCGCCGGTCACCGCGTCGGAGAGACACGTGGCCGTGGAGAGGGACGTGCTCAGAGCGGCCAGGGCGCTCTCGCGCTGGATGGCGTAGTGCTCGGCGCTCACGTCGCGGAAGGTGCCGACGACGACGGAGCGTCCGGTGTCGGGGTCCTGGACCTGGTTGAACGTGGCGGTGACCCACAGGCGGTGCCCGTCGCGATGGGTGACGGGAATGGTGTAGCTGCCGCGGCTCTGGTCGAGCAGTGTCGAGAAGGCGTCGGCGACCTGGCGGTGGGCCTCGGGATCCGTGGTGGCGTCGGGCCACCAGGGGTGGATCGGCTGGTAAGGGAGTTGGTCGGTGTCATAGCCGAGGATGGTGGTGAAGGCGGCGTTGATCTCGATGACGGCGCCTTCCTCGTCGCAGACGAAGAAACCCTCCTGGAGGGAGTCGACCAGCGCGGTGCGCCATCGGGCGTGGTGGTTGCGCAGGCGGGCCAGCTCGACGTTGGCGCGGACCCGGGCGAGGAACTCGGCGGCCGCGAACGGCTTGACGAGGTAGTCGTCGGCACCGGCCTGCAGCCCCTCGATCGACGCCTCCTGACCGGCCCGTGCGGACAGCAGCAGGACCGGCACGGATGCGGTGCGCGGATCGTTGCGCAGGAGACCGACGAGGGCGAGGCCGTCCAGGTGCGGCATCATGACGTCGCTGACGACCAGGTCGGGGGCGTCGTCCCGGATCGTGTCGAGAGCCTGGCGGCCGTCGTCCACGGTGTGGACCTCGTAGCCGGCGCCGCGCAGCAGGCGGCTCAGGTACTCGCGCATGTCGGCGTTGTCGTCGGCGACCAGGACCCGGCCGAGGCAGACCGTCTGCGTGGCGGTGGCCGGCGGTGCGGCAGCGGGGTCCTCGCGCGGTGTCGCGGCGCTCTGCCTGTCCGGCAGCCAGCGCAGGGCTTCCTGCACGAACGGGTCGGCGGCGAGGAGTGCCACATCCGTGCCCTCGTCGGTCCGGACGGCGTCGTCAGGCAGGTGGGCGGCGCCGAAAGGCAGCCGGATGGTGAAACAGGTGCCTCGGTTCTCGGTGCTGTCGGCGGTGATGGTGCCGCCGTGCAGGGTGACCAGTTCCTTGACGAGGGCCAGGCCGATGCCGCTGCCTTCGTTGGAGCGGGAGCGGGCGTTCTCGATGCGGTGGAACCGCTCGAACAGCCGCGGCATCTCCCCGGCGGCCACGCCGATGCCGGTGTCGTGGACGTTCACCACCGCCTCGGCGCCTTCGGCCCGCACACTGACGCGGATCGAGCCGTCGAAGGTGAACTTCAGGGCATTGCTGAGGAGGTTGAGGACGATCTTCTCCCACATGCCCCGGTCGATGTGGACGGGCTCGGGCAGCGGTGCGCAGTCGACGTCGAAGTGCAGTCCGGCCCTGTCGATGGCGGATCGGAACACGCTGGCCAGTTCGGCGGTGACCGTGGCCAGGTCGACCGGCTCGTAGCTCGCCTGCATCCGGCCCGCCTCGATGCGGGAGAAGTCCAGCAGGGTGTTGACGAGTTTGCCCAACCGCAGGCCGTTGCGGTGGATGACCTCCACCTCTTCACGCAACTGCGGCGCCACTTCGGCGAGTTCGCCCTGGAGCTCTTGCAACGGCCCCATGATCAGGGTGAGAGGGGTGCGGAACTCGTGGCTGATGTTGGAGAAGAACGTCGTCTTCGCCCGGTCCAGCTCCGCGAGTTCCTCGGCCCGGCGCTGCTGAGCCTGGTAGCTGCGGGCGCTGGCGATCCCGGCGGCGACGTGCCCTGCGACCAGCTGCACGAAGCCGCGGTAGTCCTCGTCGAGTGCCCGGTAGCGGTTGACGCCCGCCACCATGAACCCGTACGGGTCACCGCCCTGCTGCAGCAGCGGCACCACGAGCGCCTTGACCGGCGGGTCGTCCCACGCACCGGAGGGCAACTCCCCGAACGGGAACTCCTCCAGCGAGGTCTCCACGCTCTCACCCCGCGCCGCGGCCGCGGCCGGCCATGTCGTGTCCGCTCCGGCCGGGAGGAGTGCCTGCGCGGCCGGGTGGCCGTCCGGGATACCGCTCGTCGCGGAGAGACGGGCGCTGCCGTCGTCCTGAAACAGGTACGTCATGGTGAACGGCAGGTCGTGCAGGTTGCGGGCGAGCTGCGCGCCGGCGAAATCGAGCATCTCCTGCTCGGTACGGACCACGCTCGGATCGGAGCCGAGGTCGCGCAGAGTGGCCATCCGGCGCTCGCCGATGACGCGCTCGGTGTCCTCACTGACCACGCACAGCATGCCGACCACTGCTCCGTCGTCATCATGGAGCGGGCTGTAGGAGAAGGTGTGGTAGCTCTCCTCCGTGTAACCGGAGCGTTCCACGAAGAGCAGCAGCGCTTCGTCCCACGTCGCCTCCGCGGTGTTCAGCACCCCGTCGATGCGGGGACCGATGTCGTCCCAGATCTCCGCCCACACCTCGCTGGACGGGCGTCCCAGCGCCCACGGGTACTTCTGACCCAGGGTGTCACGGCGGTAGGCGTCGTTGCAGAAGAACGTCAGCTGCGGACCCCAGGCCATCCACATCGCGAACTTCGACGACAACAGGATGCTGACGGCGGTCCGCAGGCTCTGCGGCCAGTGCTCCGGCCCTCGCAGGGGGGTCGCCGCCCAGTCCACGCGGGCCAGGTCCGCGCCGACCTTCGTCTCCACAGCGAACACGCCGGCGCCGGTCCCCGACGGCACGGTGAGCTCGCCGTCGTTCGCATGCGTCACTGCACATCTCCTTCGTTCGCCCCAGCCCCGCCCGTGGACGAGCCGCCTGTGGGCTGCCCAACCGTGCCGCCGCGCACGAGTGCGCCCCTGGACGGGACAGTGTGGTGACCGTCTCTGCGCCCGTCCGGGGAAATACGCCGACGCGTTCCGTAGGATAGACCGACCGCGGACGGCGGCGGTCGGACACCTCACGTACCGGGCGGGAAGAGACCATGTCGGCGATCCAGCAATCCGCTCCGCACGGCGCGGTCTACGGAGACACCGACGAGCACCGCCAGGCAGGGGCGGTACGGCGCTACCGTATGGACGACATCGCCTTTGACGGTGGCCTCGATCGCATCGCGTCACTGGCCGCCCGGATCTTCGATGCTCCGATGGCCTGCGTGACGATGGCCGACGGCAGCCGCGCCTGGACCGTAGCGGCTTACGGTTTCGCAGCGGACCGGATGCGTTGTGAGCCGAATCCATGGACCGCGGCCGTCACGCACGGCGGAGTTCACGTCGTCAGCGACGCCCTCACCGATCCGCCCACCGCCGCACACACGTTCGTCCGTGAACTGGGCGCACGTTTCTGCGCCGCCGCGGCCATCACCGCCCCCGACGGGCAGCGCCTGGGCACCGTCGACGTCTTCGACGTCCGCCCCCGCATTCCGACGCAGGAGCAGCTCGAGACCCTGCAGGATCTGGCGGCGCTCGTCATGAACGAACTGGAGATGCGCCGCTCCGCCCAGCAGACCGTCACCGCCGAACGCCAACGGCGCACCGAGGCCGAACGTCTGGCCCGCACCCTGCTGCCTCCCGTGCTGCCCACGGTCCCCGGTCTCCGCACGGCAGCCGCCTACCACACCGCCTCCGCGGACGAGGTCGGTGGCGACTTCTACGATCTGTTCCCCCTCGACGACGGTCGCTGGGCGTTCTTCCTCGGCGACGTGTGCGGCAAGGGCGCCGACGCCGCGGCCCTGACCTCCCTGACCCGCTACACCCTGCGCGCCGCCGCCATCTACGATCCCGACCCGTGCGCGGCCCTGGCCAACCTCGACGCCGTCCTCAAGGGCGAGTACCAGGGTGACAGTCCACGGTTCTGCACCGCCGTCTTCGGTGTCCTCGACGGCGCCGCGGACGGAACCTTCTCCGTCACGCTCGCCAGCGGAGGCCATCCCCCGGCCCTCGTCCTTCGCGCCGACGGTCCGGTGGAGCCTCTGAGCACCTCGGGCGGCCAGCTCATCGGGCTCCTGCCCAGGCCCCGCTTCGTCCAGACCACCACCCGCCTCGCCCCAGGTGAGGCCCTGCTGCTGTACACCGACGGCCTCACCGAGGCCCGGACCGCCGACGGCAGCAGGCTCGGCGAGGACGGACTGACGCGCCACCTGTCCGCACACTCCCTCCGGACCGCCGACGGCCTGTTGGCGACCGTGCACACGCTCTTCACCGACCTGGGCACAGGAGTCAGCGACGACATCGCACTGCTCGCCCTGTCCGCCCCGTCCCCCGCACCAGCGTCCCTCCAGCACAGGAGAAAAGGTGACTGACCGCACCCTGACCACCGACCATCACCAACACGCTTCAGGAGCTGTCATCGTTACGGTGACCGGTGAGCTGGACCATCACACCGCCTCGGAACTCACCCAGGTCGTCCAGGAGATCTCCTTCGCCCCCGACACTCCCGTCGTCATCGACATGACCGGTCTGACGTACTGCGACTCCACCGGAATCACCGTGCTCATCACGGCACACAACCGTGCGGAGCAAGCCCGTTCGCCTCTGGTTCTCGCCGGGCTGAACAAGGATCTGAGGCACGTCCTGCGCATCGTCGGCCTCGATCAGATCTTCACCTTCCAGCCCACCGCGGACGACGCCGTTCGTAGCCTGTACACAACCAAAGAGTAGGGCGAGGGTGCCGGATCACATCCGTCATGGACAGACGCGCTCAGCCGGCGTTGTCTCTCGCCCGTACCAGGCCCAATTCGTAGGCCGCAATCACGGCTTGTGCTCGGTCCCGCAGCTCCAGTTTCGCGAACAGCCGGTTGATGTGGGTCTTCACGGTGTGATCCGTGATGGTGAGTCGACGCGCGATCTCTGCGTTGGACAGTCCCCGGGCGATCAAGGTGAGTACCTCTGCCTCACGCGCGGTCAGCTCTCCGACGGAGTGGGCCGGCAGCCGTGATGCCCGAGCGTGCACGAACTCGCCGATCACCCGCTTGGTGATCTCGGGCGAGAGCAGTGCGTTCCCGGCGGCCACCACCCGCACCGCGTGCAGCAGTTCGGGGAAGGTGGCGTCTTTGAGGAGGAAGCCGCCCGCCCCGGCTGCGAGGGCGTCGTACACGTACTCGTCGAGACCGAAGGTCGTCAGCATCAGGACTTTCGTCGCGCCGTCGGACGCGGCCAGGATCTCGCGGGCTGCGTCGATGCCGTTCTTGTGGGGCATTCGGATGTCGAGGAGTGCGAGATCGGGCCGGGTCATGGCAGCGATGCGGATGGCCTGTGCCCCGTCCTCGGCTTCGCCTACGACCTCGATGTCCTCTTGCGTGTTGAGGAGGTTGACGAAGCCGGTGCGGACGACCGCTTGATCGTCGGCGACCAGTGCTCTGATCACACTCAACTCCTTCTCCGTGCTGATCATCCGGCCCCCCAGGGAAGCACGGCCTCCACCAGGAATCCTCCGCCTGGGCCCGCTCCTGCGCTGAGTCGGCCGCCGACCAGGGCCGCCCGCTCGCGCATCCCCGTCAGGCCGTGGCCCGCACCGGAGTCCAGCCGGGGCTCAGGGCCGGGGCCGTCGTCGTGGATGCGCAGCGTGAGCAGCCGGCCGGTGCCGTATTCGATCTCCACCACGGTACGTGCGCCGGGCGCGTGCTTGCGGGCGTTGGTCAGTGCCTCCTGGGTGATCCGGTAGGCGGACAGTTCACATGCGGCGGGCAGCGACACCCGTTCCCCCGTGATCTCCAGCTCGGCTTCGCCGCCCACGGCCCGGTGCTGTTCGATCAGTTCGGCGAGATGGTCGAGGGTCGGCTGTGGGGCAGTGAGACTCGTGTCCCCCTGTGCCTGCGGAGTGCGCAGGACACCGAGGAGGCGGCGGAGTTCGGTCATCGAGGAGCGGGCGGTGCCGGCGATCTGCTGGAAGCCGTCACGGGCCTCGGGGGTGAGTCCGGGGGCGGTGTAGGTGGCGCTCTCGGCCTGGACGGCGATCATCGACACGGAATGCGAGACGATGTCGTGCAGCTCGCGGGCGATGGCGGCCCGCTCGGCCTCGGCGGCCTGCTGCCGTTCCATAGCGATCAACTGCGCCTGGGCCAGGTCGCGTTCATGGCGGCTCTGCTCGCGGGAGCGCACCGCGTCACCCATCATCACGGCCGCGAAGATGACCACGGTCAGCAGGAAGGACTCGGCGAACAGGCTGAGCGAATCCTTCTGCCACAGCGGCGGCACCGGCAGGTTCATGTGCGACCAGGTGTTGATGTGCACCAAGTTCACGCACACGGCCCCCAGAGCCCCGCCCACAACGATCGCCGCCGGGTGGCACACCCGGTAGCGGCCCAGGGTGTAGAGGCCGATCAGCCCGCTGGCGGTGATCGCGATGTACAGGCTGACGTCCCCGGCGAACCCCAACAGCCCGGCGGCGACGGTCACCACCGCCACGGGCGGGAAGGACCGTCGCCACATCAGCGAGGCGGAGGAGACGAGGACCCCGATCACGGTGGTCAGGGATCCGGGGTAGGCGATCAGCTCGGCCACGGCACCGATGGTCAGGGCCCCGCCGGTGACCCAGGGGTAGGCGGGTGCGGCGATCCAGGCGCGGAATCGCTGCTGAAGGGACGGACGCATGCGTCCATGATCCGTGGTGGCACGGCAGTGCGCGTCACCGCACGGGTTGAGTCTGGGGTCCGATGTCATGCCTGGGGTTGAGTCCCAGGTGCGGAGTGCCGGTTGACGCCCTCCGAACTGCTGATTCCTACCGTCGATGAGCATGACGAAGCGTCTTGAACGGTACGTGCGGCATGTCCGGTACGTACGCGAAGAACGGTGGGTGTGGGCCGGGTGCGCGCTTGTCGCGCTGGCCCTTGCCCTGGTCTCGGACCTGGGGCCGCACCGGGCCTGGGGGGCGCCGGCGGCTGCGGGTTACGCGGTCGCGGCGATGCTGGCGTGCGGTGTGCGCTCCCGCCCCGTCGCGCGGACGGTCGCGGTGGCGGGGGCCGTTGTGGTGCCGCTCGTCTCATTGGTCACGGTCGGGCGCGGGCAGTTGGAGATCGCGGTCGTCGAGCGGTCGGGGCAACTGCTGCTCACGACCGGCAGCCCGTATGTCACCGACCCCACGGGCATCGCCGATTTCAACCCCTACCTGCCGGGAATGGCGCTCTTCGGTGTGCTGCCCGGGGACGCGCGCTGGTGGATGGGCGGCGTTTTCGTCGCCGCCCTCGCCGTGGCCGGCCTGCATCGTGCCTGGCTGCTTGCCTGCCCTGTGGTTGCGCTGCCGCTCGCAGTGGGCGGGGTCGATCTCCCGGTGGTCGGTCTGATGTGCCTGGGTGTCGTGCTCGCCGGGCAGGGGCGACCGGGCCGGGCGGGCCTGGTGCTCGGCGTCGCGGCCGCGCTCAAATGGACGGCGTGGCCCGCGTTGCCCGTGGCGCTGACACTGATCGCGGTGCGCCGGGGCCACAGGTACGCGCTGCGGTATGCGGGCCTGGCCCTGGCCACGACGACGGCGGCAGTGCTGCCCTTCGCCCTGGCCGACCCAGCGGGTTTCTACCGCAGCACCATCGCCTTCCCGCTGGGCCTTACCGACACCGCCTCGCCGGCCGCGAGCCCGCTGCCCGGCCATCTGCTTGCCGCCTACGTCCCCGGCGGCAAGATGATCGCGCTCGCGCTCCTTGCGATGAGCGTGCTGCTCATCGCGGTGTCGTTGGTGGTGCGGCCGCCGGGCAGGACGCGCACGGCGGCCGCCCGGCTCGCATTCGGCCTGGGCCTGGCGATGAGCCTGATGCCCGTGACCCGTTTCGGCTACCTGATCTATCCGCTGGTGCTCGGGGCTCTGGCGGCCAGCAGACCGCAGCGCGAAGGCACTCCTGACACCTCCCCCGCCATTCCTGTCGCACCTTCCTGGGAGAAGACCCTCGTATGACGAACGACTCCCGCCGGCGCACGTTGATCGTCACCAATGACTTCCCGCCCCGGCAGGGCGGCATCGAGACGTTCGTCCGTGAAATGGCCGACCGTTTCCCACCCGACGAGGTGGTCGTCTTCACCTCGTCGCCGCATCCAGCCACGGCATCATCGGCGTCCGACGGGTCTTTCCCGTACCCGGTGATCCGCCACCAGGCATGTACGCTCCTGCCCACCCCACGGGCCACCGCGCACGCCGCATCCGTTGCCCGCCAGTACGACTGTGACCGGGTGTGGTTCGGCGCGGCGGCGCCGCTCGGCCTGATGGCGGGGCGACTGCGGCGGACGACGCACATCCGCACCGTCGTCGCCACCACGCACGGCCACGAAGTCTGGTGGGCCCGCACCCCTGGGGCCCGGACACTGCTGCGCCGCATCGGCACGCAGGCCGACGCGCTCACCTGGCTCAGTATGAGCACTCGCCGGCCGATCGAGGCGGCCCTGGCCCCTGGGACCCGCACCGCACGCCTGGTCCCCGGCGTGGACACCACAGCGTTCCGTCCCGGTCTGGACGGCGGTCCGGTGCGCGACCGCTACGGCCTGAGTCGCCGCCCGGTGATCCTGTGCGCGGCCCGGCTGGTCCCGCGCAAGGGCCAGGACACCTTGATCCGGGCTCTGCCCTGGATCCGCAGGGTGGTTCCGGACGCGATGCTCCTCCTGGTCGGTGACGGCCCGAACGCCCGCGAACTGCGCCAACTGGCGCTGTCGGAGGGTGTCTTGGACTCGGTCGTCTTCGCCGGGGGCCATCCCCACCACGCCCTCCCCTCCTTCTACGCCGCCGCCAACGCGTTCGCCATGCCATGCCGCACCCGTAAACGCGGCCTAGAGGTGGAGGGCTTGGGCATCGTCTACCTGGAGGCCGCCGCATCCGGACTCCCCGTCCTGGCCGGCGACTCGGGCGGCGCCCCCGACGCGGTACGCGACGGCGAGACCGGCCACGTCGTCGACGGGCGTTCGGTGGCGGCGACAGCAGACCGTCTGGCCAGACTCCTTCGCAACCCCGAACTCGGCCACGCAATGGGCGAAAAGGGCCGCCACTGGGTCCAGACGCAATGGACCTGGGACCACTCCTACGCCACCCTGGCAGGGCTGCTCCATTCAGCGGGGTCCGCCGTATGAACAAGCGCAAACCGTACCCGAGCGACTTGTCCGACGAACGCTGGGTGCCCATCGATCCGGCCATCACCGCGTGGAAGCAGGAGCGGTTGCGCCGCTCGGCGACGGGCGCCCCCGGTTCCTGGGACCCGAGGGAGATCGTGAACGTCATCTTCTACCCAGAACCCGGACGGGATGTCAGGGGCAATACCTGCCCCATGATCTCCCCACCTGGTCAGCAGTGTTCTGCTACTTCACCCTGCCGTCCCCGCATCCAACCCGGCACCGGCAGCGGCGGCCGGACCACGGCCCACTCCGCGTCCCTCATGTCCGAGGGGTCCCGTCCAACGCGCTCGAAGTGATCGGCCGCCGCATTCCCGAACCGGTGAGCGGCACAATCACACGACAGGGCGGCCGAGTTGGACCCCACCGGCGCGAGCACGTACAACTGCGGCGACAGGGTCTCTGGATCTCGGTCGGCTTCGCCACCCCGAGCTACCAACAGGCCCTGTTCCCATGCGCGCCGGCCGCCGCAGCCACCCGAACAGCTGGGGGCAGTGGCAGACATCCAGGTGCTCAGCCGGCCGATCCGCCCAGTGCCACCAGGTGTGACCCTCCGGGCACCTCCAGGCGCGTCGGCACACACGCTGCCTGTCCTCATCGCGGAGAGACAGGAGAAGGCCCAGGCTCTTCATCACGCGCCTGCAGTCAGGGCAACTCAGCGGCTCGGCGGCGTGGTCCACGGCGCACAGGCTAGCTCACCCGGTCGAAACTCCCGTTCGATCTGGCGCGGCAAGAGCGACAGGGCTTCCCCAGGACCGCTCGTACCGGATGTGGACGGACATGGAGCGGCCTGCCACCGGGGGCGGGTCACTCGCGGGAGTGAGGATGAGCGTGGGCACCAGTACCACGGGGCAGGGCTGTGTCCGAGGGCCGCCAGCCATGACGTTCCCCCACGGCATCGGACCCGCGGCCCTCACCCCCGACTCAGGCACCGGGGCAAGACCATGAACGCCAGGCTCGGTCCGGAAGGTGGAGCGCCCGGGCACGGCTGAGCGTCAGCGGCGCGGCGCACCCTGGCCGTGAACCGCCCGCCCCTGGAGGACCCTCCAGGGGCGGGCGGAGCGAGCACGCGGAGCCGGCCCGCCTCGTGCTGGGTTGCGAGCGTCAGATGCACCTGCCGCTCAGCCAGGATTTCAGCTCCTTCGGCCAGGTGGTGGCCATCGGCACCGAGGTGGTCGGCAGGCCGTAACGGCTCAGTCTGTTCAGCCAGGTCGCATAGTTGCCCGAGGCCGCCGGGGCGGGCTCTTCCCAGCCGATCCCATCGACCCAGCGAGGGTGGTTCTTGAGCGTGACACCAAGGCCCGCTGCCTCGATGCGCTTGTCGAGTTCGGCCTTCAGGGTGGCGTTTTCGGTCTTCGTGTAGATCATGATCTGCTGATTGGCGATCCGCTCCTTGATGGGGGCGATGACCTCGTTCCACGCGGTCTCGCGGATGGAGGCATCGTCGTTGAGGAGTGACTGCCCGGCTTCATTCTTGAGTTCTATGAAGGCGGCCATGTTCTGGCTGCGGGCGCTGTCGAGCCATTCCCGGAGGGTGTACACGGTCTCGCCCTTGTACGGGCCGCGGTCGATGGTCCGGCCCTTGAGCTGGTCGGTTCCGGTGGCCCACCACAGCGTGTTCACGTGGGCGGCATAGGGTCCTGTCAGGCCTCTGGTGGACGTGTTGTGCCACATCACGGCCTTGGTGCCGTCGCGGGTGAGCTGCAGGTCGGCCTCTACACCGCCTGCTCCCCAGCTCTTGTGCTGGGCAAGCCCCGCGGGGTGGTTCGGCTGGCGGATCTGGTCCCGCTCATAACCGTTCGCTGCCGTGGGGTAGCCGCCGTGTCCGAAGATGGTGGGGCAGACCGGCAGTCCTTGCGAATGGCGTTCGATCGGACGCATCCGGTCGAAGATCCAGCCCTCTTCGGTCTCCCAGCCGTGCAGGTCGCCGGTGAGGGTTCCGTCCGCCTGGGCGGTGAAGGTGATGGTCTTCACCGTGTCCGAGCGGAGGTCGGTGTAGCCGTAGACCGTGGCGAGGTCGTCGCGGCCGTCCCCGTTGTAATCGCCGGTGACGATCTTCATACGGGACCGTTCGTACCAGCCCGCCGGCCGGTTCAGGATCTCGCGGCGGTTGCCGAACTTGCCTGCGGCGTCGAAGTCGAAGCTGATCAGCGCGTCGTGTCCGTCGGCGTAGTCGTACCAGGCGGCGAGGGAGTCACGACCGTCGCCGTCGAAGTCCCCGGAGTGCACGGTCGTCCGGCTGAACGTCCAGCCGGTGGCGGACTCCCAGCCGCGAACCGGCTCGGCGAATGCGCCACCGGGCCGGCCTGTGAAGGACATCAGCGTCACGGTGCCGGAGGCATAGCCGTACAGCACCCCCAGGTCGTCGCGGCCGTCGCCGTCGTAGTCGCCGGTGGCGAACTTCATGCGTCCGACCTCCCACCCGTCGGCCGCGGTGCGCGCGAAGGACGAGAAGGGGCTGGCGAACCCACCGTCGCTCTTGGCGAGGAAGGTGAACAGCTTGTCGTCACCGTTGCGGTAGTCGTACCAGGCGGCGATGTCGTCGCGGCCGTCACCGTCGAAGTCACCGGCCTCGGCGGTGATGGCGTCGAAGGTCCAGTTGCCGGGGTCCACGGTCCAGGAGGTGAGGCGGGTGCCGAACGTCCCGTCGCCCTTGCCCGGCCAGGTGAACAGGGAGACCTTCCCGTCGTCGTAGCCGTAGAAGGCGGCGACGTCACCTGTCCCGTCACCATTGAAGTCACCGGTGACGTACTTCATGTGCTCGGCCCAGTAGTTGCCCTTGGCCGCATCCCACCCCTTGATGGGCGCGGACAGGCTGCCGTCGGGGCCGGCCGCGAAGGTGTGCAGGGCGTCTTCGCCCTCTGAGTAGTCGTACCAGGACACCAGGTCGCTCCGGCCGTCACGGTTGTAGTCGTGACGGGGGCTCCTCTCAGCACCTGCGCCTACGGTGGCCGCGCGCGCCGCACCGTCTGCCGCGTGCTCGGGAGCTACGCCGCTGACCTGAGGAAGCTCGGTGACCGCTTCCGCGGCGGTGGCGGCCATGACCGGCTCGCCGCGCACCTGGGCGCTCGCGCCGCCGGTACCCGCCTGCAGACCGAGCAGCGCGCACACGACAGCGGCACAGATCATGCCCGTGGGTCTCTTCATTCTGCTGTTCATCCCCCTTGTTCAGCTTGCCGCTTCCGCCACCCCGACGACGCGTCTGCGCTTCCCCTCGACCACCCCACGCGGGGCACACGACCCCGGAAATGCACGCATGTTCGACGAGGCGGACCCGGCGCCGATTCGACCATCACCCCGGCGCCATGTGCCAGCCGGTATCGGGCCGTTCGAATCAAGCCATGGCCGAAGCGCCACAGCACTGGAAATCCACGGCACAACGCTCCTGCGTCACGATGAAGGTGGTTTGGTCCGGGCAGCGGCTGACGAGCCCATGCACGGTCAGGGACGCGGCCGGCTGCGCGCGTGGCGTGGCGGACAAGGGTTTTCCCCGATGCCATGCCGCGCGGCGGGGCGTCACTCTGACGGGCACACCGGCCTTCCTTCGGGTCCTCCCCCGCGAAAGGCTCTGCCTGTCATGCATCGTCAGATCGTTTCCCGCGCACGGTGGACGCGTGCGCGGCACCCCGTGTTCGCGGGCGTCGTCGCCGCCTTCCTGTTGAGCGCCTGTCCGGCCGTCGCCCCGGCCGGCGCCGTCCCCGGCCGGGCGCCTTCACCCGCTCCGCCCGCACCGCTCATCCCCGCCATGGCGGGGCGATCGTCACCCGCAGGCCGGACGCCCGGGGAGGCTGCCGCCCTGGCCGGCGCGCTACGTGCGCCGTGGCCTTTTGCTAAGGGCTCGCCTCACCGCGCCGGGGTGTCGCCTGATCCTGATACGCCTTTCCATCCGCGCGCCGGATCTCCGGGGTGTCGGCCAGGTCGTGCACCACGGCCAGCGTCTCCGACGTCGTAGCCGGTGGAGGGTTGCCGACCGCGATGCAGGCCGCTCCGCTCGCCCTGGCTGCCCGGATGCCTGCCGCCGAGTCCTCGAAGACCAGGGCCTGGCGGGGGTCCACACCGAGGCGGCTACAGGCGAGCAGGTAGCCCTCGGGGTCGGGTTTGCCGTGGGTGACGTCGTCCGCTGTGACGAGAGTCGCGAAGTGGTCGGCGACATCCAGCCGGGCCAGGTGGCGGGTCGCGTACTTCAGGCCGCCCGAGGTGACCAGAGCGGTGGGGATCCCGGCGTTTCGGAGCCGGTTCAGCAGAGTGCGGGCGCCCCGCATCAGCCGCGCCTCGGGCAGGCTGGTCTCCTCATCGAGTCGGCGCAGGTCACGACGGAGGTCGTCCGGGGTAAGGCCGGGGCTGAAACGGTGGAGGTGTTCGGCGATGACATCCGCACTGCGCCGCCCGCTCAACGAGGCGAGCAGCGCAGGCGTGATGGCGAGGTCATGAGCGGCGAAGAGCCTTCGCCACAGTTCCTGGCTGCGGGGCTCCGAGTCGATGAGGGTGCCATCGAGGTCGAAGAGCGCCGCTGCGGCCGTGAGAGGGGTGGTCGTGTCGCGGGACATGTGCGCTCCATCGGTGCAGGGCGTACGAGAGAGGGGGACAGCCTTGGGCGGTTGTCGATCGAGGGCATCGAGGGCCGGTGAGCGTCCTGGGGCGCACGGCCGAGCGCGTCAGTCCGACGGTGGCTGACCGGTATGGTTCGACACCGCTGACTCCAGTGCCTCGACCACCAACGCAGCCCCCGGTGCCGGCGCAGCAGGTCGCCCGGACGGGCCATTTGCCGGGCAGCGTTCCCGGTGAGGAGGGTCTCCGCCGCTTCGGTCAGAACCTCGGGCCCGGCTCGTCGAGCAGGGTCAGGGCCGCCCCGTGGTTCGAGGAATATCCTCATGTGCATTCCAAGGGAGGTACGGGAGGGGTAGGACGGCCGTCGCTGCCCCGGGGGCGGGGCTTCATGGATGGCCTGTACGAGAGGTTGCATGCAGGACGGCGTCCTCGCCCGGCCCCTCGGCGCGCTGTGCACCGACGGCTCCGCGGCTGGTGAGCAGGGCGGTTCCGAGCACAGTGGCAAGAACCTGGCACGCGGCGATCGCGAGCAGAATGACAGTGGTGCCGGCACCGCCGGCGACCCCCGCGGCCGCCGCACCCCCGGCGGCGGCGGTGCTTTTCAGCCCGGCACCCAGGGTGAAGATCTGGGTACGAATCTCGGCCGGCGCGTACCGTTCCCGGGCGGCGAGCAGTGCGCTGAAAAGGGGCCCGGTGCAGGCTCCAGCAAGTGCGAACAGCGTCAAGGTCGCGCTGAGTGCCGGTTTCGAGACAGCCACGGCCAGCGGCAGTCCGGTCGCCGCCAAGCAGCCCAGCACGACGCGCTCGGGGTGCGTGTCGGTCCATGGCCGTATGGCGTAGATCAGCGACCCGGCCAGGGCACCCGCGGCGAACGCGGTCATCAGACCGCCCGCCGCCCAGCCCGCCCCGTACTGCCGGGCGAGCAGCGCGGTCAGCACCGGCAGCGCGCCGACGCCGATCTGGCCGGCGCTGCTGGACCAGGTGACCGCGCGCAGGGGTGGGTTCCTGAGCAGTTCCACCAGTCCGGCGGCCAGGTCTGCGGGGCGCGGGTGCGCTCCGTGTCCGGCCCCTTCCGTCCGGGGGTCCAGTGGCAGTGTGAGCATGACGAGACCCGCGACCACCCCTGCGGCGCCGAGTGCGGTCAAAGCGGTGTCCGGGCCCGCCGCCGCGGACAGTGCGGCCGTCAGGGCGGGACCGCAGATGCCTGCCAGGTTGTACGAGGTGGAGTCGATGCTGAAGGCCCTGCCGAGGCGGTCGGCCGGGACCAGTTCACCAAGGAGGCTGGTCAGACCTCCGGTGACGAGCGGTGCGCAGCATCCGGCCGCCGCGACGAGAGCGAGGGCCGACCCCGCCGGTACGCGGCCCACCACGACCGCCGTGCCGGCGAGCCCCAGCCCATAGGTGATCAGGCACGAGGCGTGGAAGAGGCGGCGGCGACGGACGCGGTCCGCCATGGCGCCGAGGACCGGTGCCGCCACGACGTGCGGGATCATCAGTGCCGCGACCAGGGCGCCGCCGAGCCCCGCGCTGTGCGTGCGCTCCAGAGCCAACAGGACGAGGCCGATCCGGGCGCCTTCGTCGGCGAGCCGGGCGGGGACGGCCACCCCGAGGTAGTGGAGCAGCCGGGGAGCGGCGGTGACGGGTGCGGCGTTCGTGGTCATGTGCCCTCCTGCCGGGCGGTGGCCGCGGGGTGGCTGCGGCGAGGCGCCGGGCCGACCCGGCGGGCTTCGCCACGACGTCATCGGTCAAGGGTATGATTCCACGATCTTGCTGTTCCATGCCGGTGAGCGCCACACTGGGGTGGTGGACTTCTCCTTCGTCAGCGATCACCTCGCCCTGGACTTCGCCGCGACCCTGACCTGGCGCACCAGTTATCCCATCGACCTCCTGGCGGAGCCGGCGGATCTCGCGGCATGGGCGACTCAGGCTCGTTTGACCGACCGTCCGGGCCACGTGTCCCGAGCGGCGCTGGACCGCGCCCAGTTGCTGCGCGAGGCCGTCCACCGAACGGCTGTCGCAGCGGAGCGGGGCGCGGATGCGGCGGCGGCCGACGTACGGTTGATCCGCGAATGCGCCCGCGGCCCTCAGGTCGTCGTGGCCCTCAAGTCACTGGGTGAGGTCGAGCGGAGCGGTGGCATCGACGAGGTGCTGGCCACGGTCGCGACCAAGGCCGGGGAACTGTTCGGCGGTGACGACCGCCACCTCGTACGCCCGTGCGCCGGCGCGCAGTGCACCCGTCTCTTCCTGGACCGTTCGCGCGCGGGCAACCGCCGTTGGTGCGACAAACTGTCGTGCGGAAGCCGGGCCAACGCCACCGCCTACCGCCGCCGCAAGTCCGCCACGCTTCCTGAACGATCAGAGACGTGACCGTCGGCGAGCCCCAGTACCAGGAGCTCGCCGCCCTGGTGGCCGACGCACGAGCGGCGCGTGCCCTCTCCCTCGACCGCGGCGGGGTGGTGCTTCACCAGCAACGCCAGGCTGGACACGTTCCCGGAGCGGATCGGCGCCGACAGCTCCGCCCTCGAACGGAACGAACGCGCGATCGCCGCCCGGGACCGCTCCGTCGCCGACCGGGAGTTCAGCGGTCGCGGGCCCTGGTACGGCCTCACCCACGCCCGGAAGAAGCCGTCCCCCACCGAGAGCGTCGTCGTGAACCGCTCCGACCCGGACCGCCCCATGGTCTTCGTCGTCTCCACCCACCCCTGAGCGGCCCACGTCTCACGGCAGGTCGAGCAGGAGCCAGCCCCGGTGCGGGAGGTCCGCGGCGAGGGTGAGGTGCGTCCCGCCCCGCGTGAGCGACGCGGGCACGGGCGGGCTCAGCGGGGTCAGGAGCCGGGCCGTCGCCGGGGCTGGGGCAAGGTGCGGCAGCGCGATCCGCGGACGGGCCGGATCGGCGCTGCCGTTGGCGATCGCCAGATGACGGCCGTCGGGGGTGCGCAGCAGGTGCGGCACGAGGTGCGGGCCGCCGGTCACGAGCGGCAGCGACGGGTGCGGGCCCTCCAGGGCGCGGACCAGGGCGTGCAGCAGGCGCTGCCCCTCATCGTCGTACGGGAGCCGGTCGGGGGCGGTGGCGGCGAGGACGGCGACCCGCCCGCCGACAGCGTTCGTGTGCAGGGTGCGGGCCGCGCCCCATGGTCCGCCGTCCGGGGTGTGGACGGTGCTCAGGACCGTGGTGCCGTCGAGCGGGCGCAGGCGGGCCAGGG
The DNA here is from genome assembly GCF_040611655.1 of Streptomyces sp. NPDC006552. Classification (NCBI taxonomy): domain Bacteria; kingdom Bacillati; phylum Actinomycetota; class Actinomycetes; order Kitasatosporales; family Streptomycetaceae; genus Streptomyces; species Streptomyces sp. NPDC006552. The sequence continues at coordinate 35,391 of NZ_JBEXOS010000054.1, read as the reverse complement.
CGGGCTGGACGTTGACGCTGAGGACGGTGCCGTCGCCGGTGCGTTCGTACGCGTACGGGTACGGGCCCGCCGCCTCGCGGTCGATGACCTCGGGGATCTCGACGCCCAGCAGCTCCGCGAAGCCGCGCTCGGCGAGGACGTACGCGGCCGTGCCGTCCAACAGCAGTCCGCCGCGCAGCAGTTGATGTACATCGGCATCGCTCACGGCGTGGGCGGTTCGCCCGAACAGGGCGCGTACCGGGGCGTCCTCGGCCGTCACCGGAACGCCGTAGCGGAGCAGGAAGTCAGCGCCCGGTGTCGTGTCGACCGCCAGGTCGCCGAGGGCGCCCGCCCGGACGGTGCGGGTGTGGGCCGCCGCGTCGGGGCGCGTGACGAGGCAGACACCCGCCGTGCCGACGGCGGTCGCGGCGCGCTCGGCCGCCAGGTCCAGGGCGGGACGCGAGCGGCGCAGCAGGTCGGCGATGCGGGGGTGGCGGCTCGCGTCGCCGGTGTACGTCGGGTGGAGGTTCAGCAACAGGGCGTCAGCGCCGCTGAGCTGGGCGGCGACGAGTTCGGACCAGGTCTGGGTGTCGGACTTGGACCACGCCGTGTGCGGCCAGTTCTCGATCTCCGGCTCACTGCGTACGCGGGCGGTGCGCAGTGACCGTTGCTCCTCGAGCAGCCAGACACAGCTGCTCAGGGTGGTGCCCGGAGCGTCGCCGTAGGGTGCGAAGTGGGGGCGCTGGACCGCCTCGCCGCCGATGGAGAGCCGCTCGAAGAGGTCCGTCCAGTCGCGCCCCTCCACGCTGTGCGTGCCCGGTACCGAACTCATCAGACCGAGCCGTGAGCGGCCCTCGGAATGCTTGTCGACGGCCTCGGCGACGAGGGACGCGACCTCCGACTGGGCCGTGGTCCATACCCGTTGGAGCAGGGCGCGCCAGGGGTGCGGCGGGCCGGGGGCGGTGACGGCGGCCACGAGGCGCTGCCGCGTGACGGGTTCGCCGGCGGCCCGCGCGAAGCGTTCCAGCATGAGGGGTTCGAAGCCGCCGCCCCAGCCGAGCGGCGCGTGGTTGTGGTAGCGGAAGTCGTCCTCCAACCACAACACACGGAAGCCGAGTCCGGCGAAGCGGCCGTAGTGGGAGGTCAGCCAGGTGCGCCAGACGGGACAGGCGAAGGAGGCCTGTGCGGTGGCCGTGGTGCCGTCCGGTGCGACCATGGGCGCGAACCCCTGCCGGCCGCGTCGCCCGCGGTCGGCGTGGCCCGTGGTGACCCACGGGTTGAGGCTCACGTCGAGCCCTGCGGTCCGCAGGATCGTCGAGGCCGTCGCCGCGGTGTCGTACCACGCGTCCTCCTCGTCCGGGGTCGGGTGGCCCGGGTGGAACTCCTCCGCCGCCAGCAGCAGGACGACCTCGTCCACGCCGGACCGCGCGCAGAACACGGCGAGTTCGTGCGCGCGGCGTTCGGTGTGCGGTCCGGGGGCGAGCTGGAAGCGCAGGTGGTAGCGGGCCGGCATCGGGCTCCTTCGGGGTCGGGGCCTTCTCGTGCGCTCGGGTGATGCCGTCGGCATGGGTGAGGAAGCCGCGCGCAGCGCATGCTTGAGGGCGCGGGGAGCCGCGCGTCCGGTCACGAACGGCGGCCGGACGCGCGGGACAGGAGAACGCTCCTGCGGCGATGAGGTGGGTCAGCCCCCGGTCAACCCTTGGTCAGCCGAAGTGCCTGCTGCTCCGCGGCGCGCCCGGTCGGGTTCATGGACCAGCCGTGCGCCTCGGAGACGCCGAGGACGAGGCCGCTGTACCGGTTGACCAGACGGACGGTGCCGTCAGTCGTGCCGTCCCCGTGCCGCCCCGGGATCACCCACCACTGCTGCCCCACGGTGGGCCCGGCGCCGGGCGCCGCCGAGACCGCTGCCCGCGCCGACCAGGCGCGGCCCGCGTCCCGCGAGGAGTCGACGCCGAGCAGCCGGTGCGAGGCGGCGTCGGCGACACGGTACGAGCCGTCGCCGTTCGGTGTGAACACCCAACGGCCCTGCGCGGTGCGGCCGCCCGCCCGTACGGAGTAGGAGGCCCCGGCGCGCACCGGCGCGGCCGCGGTGCCCGATGCCCGGTCGATGGTGGCGTCGTAGTACTCGCCGTCCGCGCCGCCCGAGCACTGGAACGAGCAGTAGTTGCGGAACGTCTTGCCGACGATCTGCGAGCTGGTCCTGTTCACCGGGTCGAGGAACCACCGGTACCAGGAGCCGGTGCGGTACTCCCCGGAGTCGCCGAGCAGGTGCCACTTCTGCGTGGCGAGGTTGTCGGTGGCGTAGAAGCGCTGCGGCTCGGTGCTGTCCTGGTGGATGGCCTCGGGGGTGCCGATGTAGCGGCCCAGGTACGCGTCCCAGGCGATGTTCATGGTCAACAGGTCCGCCTTGGCCGGGAGTTCACCGGCTGCCTGCTGCTGCGCGATCGAACCCTTGGTCGCCGGGTCGTAGTCCTTGCCCACCGGCGTGTAGCCGGTGTCGTCGGCGGAGTCGACGGGGAGCATGTTGCTCTCCTTGCCACCGATGCCGGGCTGCGACCACGAGCCGTCGTACCACTTGCGCCACGAACTCGGCGCCATCTTCCCGGAGATGGGCGCGCGGGCGACGTGCGCGAGGCTCGCGTCGGTCCAGCCGCCGGGTGAGCCGGGCTTGGGGATGGCCCGCGAGTTGTAATAGACGTAGAAGTAGCCGGAGGCGGTGTCCACGAACAGGCGCGGGTCTCCATCGCCGTAGTAGTACGTGTCGTTCGGGAAGGCGGCGCTGTCGCCGCGCTCGGTGCTGTACGGCGAGGTCAGGATGTGGCTTTTGATCGTCCACGTCTTGCCGCGGTCTTTCGAGACGGTGTAGTCGATCGCGTCGTAGTGCAGCCCGTCGCCGAACGGGGCCGGGGTGAACTCGTTGTGGACCAGGCCGTACCAGTCGCCCGAAGCGGGGTCGACCCAGACGCCCATCAGGTCGCAGAAGTTCTTCTGGGAGTACGAGGACCCGGCGGGCGGAAACGTCGCCTCGCGGCCCGTCGGGGAGTTGTTGCACCGCCAGGTCGTGTTGTCATTGCGATCGGCCGGCCTCGCCGGGTTCACCGCGGAGTCGAGCTTCGTGTCGGGCTTCGCGGCATCGAAGTCCTTGCCCGACCAGAACTTCCACTCGCGCGGGTCGGTCTTCCCGTACAGGGCGTGCGCGGACTGGTAGTGGAACGAACCGTCCTTGTCGATGAACGGGGCGGCCGGGGAGTCGTCGGGGTTCGACCACGGCCCCTTCTGGCCGATCGTGACCGTGTATGCGGGGTCGCCGACCGCGGCGTGCGCGGGGGTGGTCAGGGCCGTGCCGAGCAGCACGGTGGCAGCTACGGCGAGCGCGGCGGAGGTTCTGGTGCGGGAACGGTCTGGTGACACAGGGAGCTCCTCCGGATCACGGCGACGCGGGGATGGGAAGTAGCGGGATCCATAATTAGTTCGGCTACGATCCGAACTATCTGCACGGGTGTGGGAGGTGTCAAGAGTCCTTGCGATGATGAGGGTCAGCGGGCCGGCAGACCGGGGGCTCCCCCAGAGACGAGGGTGAAGTGAAGGCTGATCTGACCGTGCCGTCGGCGGCCCGCGACCGCGGTTCCATCCGGCGCGCCAACCTCGCCCTGGTGCTGCGCATGCTGCGCGACAAGGGTCCGCTGTCGCGGGCCCGCATCGCCGCCGACAGCGGCCTGCCCAAGCCCACGGTGACCAGCCTCGTCGCCGAACTCGTCGCTCTCGGCCTTGCTTCCGAGGGACCCTTGAGACGCGAGGGCGCGGTCGGCCGCCCCGGCACGCTCGTCGGCATCGACGGCTCGCACATCTGCGGCATCGGCGTGGAGATCAGCAGCAGTTACGTCCACGTCCTCGCGCTCACGCTCGGCGGCGGGACGGCCTTCGAACACCGGGTACCCGTCGCGGTCGCCGGGGCGGGCGCCGCCGCCGTCCTCGACCTGACCGCCGCCGTCGTACGGGACTGCGTCACCGCCCTCGACCGGTCCACGGCCCGCGCGGTGGGTCTGACCCTCGCGGTGCCCGGCGTCATCGACACCCGCGCCGGGGTCGTCCGCTACGCGCCCGCTCTGGGCTGGCGCGACGTACCCGTCACCGCCGGGCTCTCGGAGCGCCTCCGCCCCACGGCGCTGCCGCTCGCCGTCGAGAACGACGCCAAGCTCGGCGCCGTCGCCGAGCACGTCCACGGGCAGGTCCCCGACATGGTGTGCATCACCGGCGAACGCGGCATCGGCGCGGGCATCATCAGCGACGGGCGGCTGCTGCGCGGCTCCGCCGGATTCGCGGGCGAGGTCGGCCACATGCCGCTCGACCCGGGGCGGCGCCCGTGCGTGTGCGGGCGCACGGGCTGCTGGGAGACGATGGTCGGCCTGGACGCGATCCTGCGCCTCGCGGCCGACGCCGACGACGAAGTGCACGACCCGGGCGTGGAGTTGGAGCACCGCCTCGCCACGCTGCACGACCGCGCCGCGCTCGGCGACGCGCGCACCCTGGACGCGCTGGCCCGCGTGGCCGACGCCCTCGGCCTCGGCATCGCCCTGCTCGCCGACGTCCTCAACCCCGGCCGCGTCGTCCTCGGCGGCTACTTCACGCACATCGGCGACCTCATGCTCGACCGCGTCCGCGCGGTGGTCCACGAACGCGTCATCGCCCCCGAAGGTGGCGGCTGCGACATCGTCCTCTCCGCCCTGGGCTTCACGGCGGCGGCCCGCGGCGGCGCGTACCTGGCCCTGGACGAGGTGTACCGCGACCCCGGCGCGGCGGTCTGAACGGTTCCCGGACGGGCTGATCTCGCTGCGTGCCTTCGAGGGACAAGCCGCTGTCGACCCTGAACACGCCATGTGCGCGGGCGCCAGAACACACCCGCCGACAGCCAGAGGGCCAGGCCGAGACGGCAGGAGACCACGAGCGGTCCAGCACTGTCGCCCTCTTCCGCCTCCTCGCCGGAGCGGCCCCTGAGGGCGGGCTCAGCCAGAGCCGCCGGGGTGGACAAGACCGTCCTCGCAGGTGAAGACCACGGCCTGGGCCCGGTCAGCCGGTCGGGCCGTGCCGTCTCCTACGACCTGGGCAGCCTCAAACACGGCATGCGTATCGACGCGCCCCGCCGCGACGGGGTCAGCGCGCACGTCACCGTCGATGCCATCAACGTCTACGACGCGACCGACCATCCGCACGGCAAGGTGTACGCGGACACCGGCCACCCCGACCTACGTCTGATCACCCGTGGTGGCGGTTGCGAGCACCGACGCGGGCAGTACAACGGCAACGTCGTCATCAGCGCCCGCATCACAGGAGCCGATGACGGTTCCTGACGGAGGCTCACCGGATGTGCCCGTTGCGGCCCGGGGTCAGGCCGGGCTCAGCGCAATTCCTCGGAGTAGAGCGAGAACCGCCGGTGACCCGACGCCCCTTGCGTGAAGCCGACATAGAGTCGCTGATCGGCGGGCCGGACCGCGAGTCCTTCCGGTTCACGGGGGCTGAGGTGGGCGGCGGTGTCCCCGGGAAAGACGTAGTGCGTTTCACCGGTGCGCCAGTTGGTGCGGCCGAGGTAGACGTTGCCGCCGGACTCCGGGGGGTTGTCGGACCCGTAGCCGCTGCCCATGAGCTGGTAGACCGTATCGCCGTGCAGCGCCATCCCCTGGAAGGGCAGATCGAACCGGGCACCGGGCTGGGCGAAGTCGGCGAGCGGACGGAAGCGGCCGGCGGCGAAGCGGGCGAGGTCGTGGACCGCGAAGCGGGGGCGGCCGTCGACCTTGTAACGGAGCAGGAGGCGGGGGCGGCTCTGATCGAGGGTGACGCTGTTGCTGGTGGAGCCCGGCACCGGAGTGCGGACGGTCAAACGGGTGCTGGTACGGCTGAGGACGCGGCCGTTGACGAACTGGAACGAACAGACGCCGCGACCGTAGCCGGAGGCGGGATTGGCCGACCACTCCGTCCACAGCCGGCTGCCCTTGCCGTCCTGCTCGACGCCCATGGCCCCGCCATGACCGAAGCCCTTGAGCAGCATGGAGCCGGTCAGCGTGCCGCGAAGACTCAGCCGGTTCAGGCAGAGGTCCCCGCGCAGGGCCCGCTCGGCGTGCGTATAGGCGCGCTTCTCTCCCGCCAGCCGGACACCGCCGCCCACGATCTGCAAGGCGTACAGGCACTTGTGCGGCTCGTCGAAGGCGAAGGACTGCAGCACGGTGCCGTAGCGCAGGCGCACACCGGCGAGCCAGGGGCTTCCCGGCGTGGTGGGCCCGGACGTGCCGTACGGGTCCCGCGCGGTGCCGGCCAGCGCCGGGGTCGCGGGGAGCGCGAGGCTCAGAGCCGGAAGGGCGAGCTTCAACGCGTCCCTGCGCGTGCGTGACTGGGGGACGGACCAGGCCACGGAGGCCACCTCTCGGTCGGTTGACGTGTGCCCCGGGACGGCGCGCTCGGTCTCGGAGCCGTCGCGTCCCCGGCACACGGGGCGGATCTGCGGGTGGCGGGGCACACGCGAGCGACCGGGCCGCGGACGCGGTTTCCCCGCCGCCGGCGTGGGCCCCGACACCGCACGGATGCACGGTCGCTGTTCTTACGTCGTCGGGACGAAGCCGAGATCCTCGACGCTACGGGCAGAGGTGGAATCCTGCGGGTACGGCTCGCGGCGGGTGAAGCGATTCAGTCGATCAGCCGTCACTCATCGATTGCCCGCTCCGCGGCGCAAGAACGTGAGCGGGCGGAGACGGCAGTCCCCCTGTGACGGCATGCGCGCGCCCCCGGCCGTCCGGCCGGGGGCGCAGAGAGTAGCGCGGTCAGTGCTGCTGGTCCGTTCCGCTGCCGTAGCTGCGGCGGGCCGCGTCGGCGGCTTTGTCGGTCTGTGCGTCGTACTTGTTGCCCGTACGCTCGTCGATGAGACGCTCGGCGCCGTCGACACCCTTGTCGGCCTGGTCCGGATGGCCCTTGGCCATCTCCTTGGCCTTGTTCGCGACATCGCTCAGCTTGCCCATGGTGGATACCTCCCACGTTCGTACGTGCGTTGTGCTGAACTCCGCGTACCCAGGATCTCGCGAGGAATCCCCCCTTCCGCGAGGATCGGACCGACGACCATGACGGCCGTATACGAAGGTCGCCCAAGCGGAGGCCTGACTGGGCGATCCTGTATGTCCTGCACCAGGACATCGCCTGGCAACTCCTGCCGCTGGAGCCGGGTTCGGCTCCTGCCGACCTGTTGGCGGCATCTCGACCACCGGCAGAAGGCCGGGGACTCGTCGTGTGTGGCCGTGGCCCCGCCCTCCGGAATAGGGCGGGGCCACGGGGTCGGTGGGCCCGTCGGTACGCCTACGGGGTCTTCCCGGCGGCTTCGTCGTTCACGGCCGGTTCGACCCACTGTTGCCAGCGCGGGCTGGCCGCGATCGTACGCAACCGGGCTTCGGTGAGCGATGTCCCGGTGGCGGTGACGAGGATCCTGGTGCCGTCGGGGCGCAGCAGGTCGGCGGTACGGGTGCGGACGCCGTCGGTGGTGGTGGTGTACGCGAGCAGCGTGGCGCCGCCTTCGAGGGTGCTCACGTGGCAGTCGGTGAGCGGCGTGGTGCTTCGGACGTCGCAGGTGTAGAGGTGCTGCAGCTGACTCCTGCTGGTGTCGTGGCGCTGTTTGGCGATGCCCGATTCGTGGCTGCGGCGGGCGGCGTCCTTCTTGCGGGCCTCCTTGTCGGGGGCGACCGTGCCGCCGCTCTTGTCCGCGCTGGGAGGGGTGCCGGGAGCGGCCTCGGCCTCCGCGGGGCTGAAGACGAAGTCGCCCATGACCCGGACGTCGACGACGGTCTTGTCGCGGGTGGTGATGCTTCCCATGGTCTGGACGGATGTGAAGCGCGGATCGGTGTTCTGCCAGCGGACGGTGGGCTGTGGGCCCGGCCCGCCGGGGAGCAGGTCTCGCAGGATGTCCACGGTCGCGGCCCCGGTCAGGGCCTCCTTGCCCGCGGGTGGGGAGGCCTGCGCGCCGACGGCCGCGAAGTCGGGGATTCTGACGCTGGTCGCGGTGGTGTCGCCGGCGTGGCTGCCCGGCAGCGCGGTGGTGACGGCGAAGGCGGTGAGTGCGCAGAGCGCGGTGCCCGCGGTGCTCCAGGCCACCGCCCGCCGGCGGCGCCGGGTGCGGCGGCCCCGGGTCACGGCGCCGCTCACCAGGGTCTCGGTCCGCACCGGAAGGTCACTGAGCGTCGAGCTCATGGCGCGGGACAGCTCGGGTCCGAAAAGGTCTGCGGCTGGGTCATCGTGTTCGTGGAGCGGCATCGGAGCACCGTCCTTCTCGGTGGCGGGCAGGGTGGTTCGGTTGGACTGCCATGATCAGTGCGGAGAGTAAGAGGCGTGCTCGCCACCGATGAGCTTGCGCAGCCGGGACAGGCCGCCCGCGCTCCGGTTGCGGACGGATCCCTGGCTGAGGCCGAGTTCACGCGCTGTGTCCGCCACGCTCCTGTCCTCCCAGTACCGCAGGATGACCACGGCTCTGTCACGCACCGGGAGCTTCGCGAGCGCGGCAAGGAGCGTGACCCGCAGCGCGGCGTCCGAATCCACGGCCGTGCCTTCGGGTACGACCGAGACGGGGCGCTCGGTGGACCGGCGCAGCCGGGTGTGCGAGATGAAGCTGCGCATCAGCACGGTCCGTACGTACGCCTCCGGGTTGTCTGCCCGTTGCACCCGGTGCCAGGAGGCGTACGCCTTGCCCAGGGCCGTCTGTACCAGGTCTTCGGCGAGGTGCCAGTCCCCGCAGAGCAGCAGGGCGGTACGGAACAGGCGCGGGCTGCAGGCACGGGCGAACTCCTCGAACTGCCCGAGGTCCTCCGAAGACGCCACTGTGCCCCAGCCCTTCAGCCGATCGGAGTTCTTCCACATCCTTAAGGACGCCGCGGGGTGCGGATCCTGTCACGGCATCCGGAAAAGAAATACGGATCTCAGCGTCGCAGTGCTTCCGCCGGCTGGATGCGGGATGCCCGCAGCGCCGGATAGAGACCGGCCACCAGGCCGGTGACCAAGCCGATCACCGGGGCGGTCGCGACGGTCGACGGGTGCACCACCGGCGTCCAGTCGCGGGCCACGGCGACAGCCACCACGGTCACGGTGCCGAGACTGGTCCCTATGAGGCCGCCGAGTGCGCCCAGGGCGGCGGACTCGGCGAGGAACTGCACGGTGATGTGGCGGCCGCGAGCACCCAGCGCCCTGCGCAGACCGATCTCTGCGGTGCGCTCGAGGACGGCGACCAGCGTGGTGTTCGCGATACCGACCGCGCCGATGACCAGACAGATCGAGGCGAGCAGCAGGAAGAGCTGGCTGAGGTCGTCGGTCACGTGGGAGCGCAGCGACTTGGGATCCGGCGGTGGCACGGCCTTGAGGTAACCGGGGTGGTCCGGGCGCAGGGCGGTCGGCGCCTCGGCGGCGATCTGCTGGGCGGCGCCGATCCGGGTGGAGACGAGCATCTTCGCCGGGGTGTCCTGCGGCTCGCCGTACAGCCCGAGCGCGGTGGAGCGCGGGATGACGACCGACGAGAGCAGGTCGGCCTTGCGCCGGACGTCGTCGATGATGCCGATGACGGTGAACGGCTGCTCGCCGACGAAGATCGCCGGGTGCGTCTCCAGGGTGGTGACGCCGAGTCGCTCGGCCAGGCCGGAGCCGATCACGGCCACATCGTCGGCGTGCTTCTCGTGGTAGGCATCGAAGATCCTGCCCTGGGACAGGTGCGGTACGGCGGCTTCGAGGACTCCGGGAGAGGCCGCCACCAGCGCGGCGTCCTCCCCGGTCCCGTCGGCCGAACCGCCGCCCAGGGAGGCATGTACCCGCATGTCGGGGCCGGTGCGCACGGACCAGAACACCCCGGCGTGCTCCACCCCGGCGAGTCCCTCGATCCGCTGGTCGGCGTTGCGGGGAAAGGCCATCGGCGCGTACGGGTCCTGCTCCCGTGCCACGTCCTCGACCGTGACCTCGGTGGCGGTGAGTACGGAGAACCGGGCATCGATCTGCGAGGAGGTGGTGGCGGTCAGGCCGAGGATCGCGACGAAGGTACCGACACCGAGGACGGTACCCAGCGCGGTCAGGGCGGAACGGGCCGGTCGCTGGAGCAGTCCGGCCAGTGATTCGGCGAGCAGGTCACGCACGCTGAAGGAGGACGGTTCGACGGCCCGGTCCGGCCGTTCGGTGTCGCTCACGCGGTCCTCTCCCGGTCCTCGTGCAGCACGCCGTCGCGGATCGCGACGGTACGGGCGCCGCGGGCGGCGACCAGCGGGTCATGGGTGATGACGACCACCGTCATGCCGTCGGCGTGCAGTTCGTCCAGCAGTTCCAGCACCGCTTCGGCGTTACGGGTGTCGAGATTGCCGGTCGGCTCGTCGCACAGCAGCAGCGAGGGACGGCACGCCACGGCGCGGGCGATGGCGACGCGCTGGCGTTCACCGCCGGACAGCCGGGTGGGCAGCGCGTTGAGCCGGTGGCCGAGCCCGACCCGTACCAGCGCGTCGCGCGCCCGCGCGGAGCGCTCCGCGCGGGCGACGCCGTTGTACGTCATGCCCAGGACCACGTTCTCCTGCGACGAGCGGTGCGGCAGCAGGTGAAAGGACTGGAAAACGAAGCCGATGCGGCGTCCGCGCAGCGCGGTGCGGTCTGCGTCCCGCAGGGCGCCGGTGTCGATGCCGTCCAGCAGATAGCTGCCGTGGGTCGGTGCGTCGAGCAGCCCCGCGATGTTCAGGAACGTCGACTTGCCGGACCCGGAGGGGCCGATGACGGACACGAACTCACCGCGGCGGATCGTCAGGTCGCAGGGTCTGAAGGCCGGTACCGGCGGCGGTCCCGGGTAGGTGAGGCCCGCCTGCCGGAACTCGATGACCGGAGGCGGTACGCCCGGGGCCCGTGCTTCGGCGTCCTGCTGGATCAGCGTCACGAGCCGCTCCCCGCGCCCTTTTTGACGCCGGTGATCACCAGGTCGCCCTCCTTGAGGGACGCGCCCGCTTCGGGCGTCACGGCCACGAAGCCGTCACCGGAGGTGCCGGGCCGCACCGCGACCCTGCGCTGCCTGCCGCTCTGTTGTCCGTCACCGGCCTCCAGGACGGTGACGACGCTCTTTCCGTCGGCTCCCGACGACAGGGCGGTGACCGGGACAACCAGTGCGGCGCCCGATGTGGAGGCCGCCTCGATGGTCAGCCGTACGTCCTCGCCGGCGGAGTTCGACGGCAGCGGCCGGTTCGGGTGGACCACCATCAGATAGCCCTGCGGGACGGAGGCGGCGCCGCCCGTGCCGCTGCCCGTGCCGCTGCCCGCGGTGTCGCCCGAGTTGGAGCCGTCGGTGCCGCTCTGCCCGGTCGCCTGTTGGCCGTTGTCCTGGGAGTCGGCCACCGAAGTGACCGTGGCGGGCACCGTGAGGCCGGCCGACTCGATGTCGATCCGCACTTTCTGCCCGGATCGGATCAGGCCCTTCTGCTGTTCCTGGAGGTAGCCGTCGACCACCAGTTGACCGGCCGAAATCTTCATCGCCGCACCGTCGGCGCCGGAGCCCACCACCGCGGAGACCTGGGTGACCCGGGCGGGGAAGCTGCGGATGAACACCACTTCTCCGGACGGCAGCATCGGCCCGGCCTTCTGCTTGACCTTGTTGAGGGCTTCCCGGGCCGTGGCGAGGTCCTCCGCGGCGCGGCTGACACCCTTGCGCAGTGAACGGGTTTCCGCGCCACCGGACGTGCCGTCGCCGCCGCCCGAACCGGCGGAGCCGGGAACCGTCTTGCCGTCGGCCCGGTCGGCCGCCGAGAGTGTCGCGGAAGCCGAGGGGCTCGGTGCGGCTGTGGACCCCGAGGCGGTCGAGGACCCTGTGGCCGCCGTCGCCTGGTGCAGGGTGTCCAGCGCGTCCTCGTGGGCGCGTTCCGCTGCTGTCACCGCGCTCTGCGCAGCCGATATCTGGTCGGCCTCGTCGGCGGACGCGGGCAGCGGGTCGTAGCCGATGGAGGCGTAGTAGGCGTTGAGGGCGCTCTTGGTACCCGCTCCGAAGTGTCCTGCGCGATCGTTCCCGGTGCGGTGTCCGAGTGAGGTCAGCGCTTTCTGGAGCTGCTTGACGTCGTCGCCCTCGGTGCCCGGCTTGAGGTCCCGGTACACCGGCACCGAGCCCTTGAGCGCGAACACCGGGCGCCCGGACACCTCCATAACGACCTGGCCCGCAGCGACGGTCTGCCCCTGACGCAGCGGCAGTTTGGTGACGACCGGGCGGCCGCCGTCCTCTCCGCCCGCGTCGGCCGGGGTCACGTCGACGGACTGTCCGGCGGTGACCGTGCCCCGCAGGATCACCGAGTCCTTCAGTACCCGGTGCTCGACCGGTGAGGTCAGGATGTCCGGAGAAGGGGCCCGCGCGTCGGCGGCGGCCTGCGCCGGGGATTTGATCAGCAGGGAGGCGCCGACGCCCGCCCCGGCCAGCAGCACCGCCCCCGCGGCGACGATGGCCACCCAGCGCCGCCGCCTGGCGAGTACGGACGCGTTGTCGTCCTCGGCCGTCGGCATGTCACCGGTCGTCGTCATGTCACTCACCGGTGACCTGTGCGGCCAGCTTGACGTCGTGCTCGATGTCCTTCTTGACGGCGTCCAGTTGCTGCGCGTTCTTCTCGATGGCCTGCTTCTGGTAGGCGACGTCGACCGCGTTCCAGATACCCGCCACGTTGTACTTCTCCATGCAGGTGGCACTGGCCGTCGCCACCTTCTTCTCCTCGGCGCTCACGCTTGTGCCCGCCCACTTCGGGTCACCGTCGGCCTTGATCGGCGTCGGGTAGTCGAAGCCCTCCTTCTTCATGCAGCCGGACCACTTGGCGAAAGCCGCCCTGACCCGTTTGTCCTCCGTCGACTTCTGGAAGCTGTTGATGTTGACGTCGACGGCGACCGGGGCGTCCTGGTAGTTGCCCAGCTTCTTCTTCGCCTCGCCGTAGCAGCCGCCCGCGGGGACCTTCTGGCCGTTGTAGTCCTGACCGCCGGGACCGGACTTGACCGAGGGATCGGTGGTGCCTCTGAGGACACCGAGCTGGGCCGTCGACAGGTTCGACCGGGAGGCGGTCCCCGCGTTCTTCGCCTTGGCCAGGTCGGACGCGGTGTGCTGGCCGGGCACCTGGAACCCGTACTGGGCGGTGACGGCAGGGTCGAGTTTTCCGTACCGGTACTGCGAGAGGACGTACTTCGGGCCCTTCAGCTCCGTGGTGGGCTCGTGGAACTGGATACCGAACCGCCGCATGCAGCGCTCGCGCAGGGTGTTCTCGGCCTTGCCGAGCGCGGCCGACTGCTCGTCGGTGAGGAGGTAGGCCTCGACCGGTACCGGCGTCTCCACCCGGGTGGTGATCTTGGGGGTCGACGAGACCTCGGGGGCGCCGTCGGATGCCACGGTTTTCTCCGTCGACGAACCGGAACAACCAGTGGCCAACGCGGCAGCCAGAACGGTCAGAACGGCTGCGCCCTGGAGGGAGCGGGAGCGGAGCTGCTTCACGAGCGGCACTTCCTTGCTGATGAGTGGGCTTCTGGGGCCTGAGCATGCAGAAGGGCACTCCGCCCGATTCCGGCGAGCGGAGTGCCCGTGCAACCGTGCGGAGAATCTCGTCCACGTCCTCAAGGACGCTTCGGGGCACGGTTCTTGTCACGCGGTTCTGCGGATGGGCTTGCTCAGAACCAGTCGCCGGACGCGTTGTTGTTCTTCATCGTGGAGTTCAGGTTCGCGAAGCCGCCCTTGGCGATGGCCTGCGAGGCGAAGCTGGCGTTGTAGTTCGAGTTGTAGTAGATGCGGATACCGAGGTCGAAGTCCCAGTTGTCGACGGACGCGGCGTTGTTCTTGACCGCCAGTCCGGCGCCGTTTCCGCCGTTGGTGCTGGTGCTTGCGGAGAACTTGAGGCCGGCGTAGTCCGGGATCGCGTAGTACTGCTTGTACAGGGCGCCCGCGTTGTTGGAGTTGTAGTGCAGGCAGGCGTAGTCGACGCTGCAGGAGACGGCCGCATTGGCCGGCGCAGCGAGGACGAGGCTGCCCGCGGTGGTCGCCAGGGCGACCGCGCCGACAGCTGCCAGGTGTTTGAGTCTCATGAACTCCCTCTCGGTGAGGTCCAGTTGGACCGCAATGGTCCGTCGGTGACCCTAGGCCGGGTGCACATGTTCGACGAGCGAGTTCTTGTGGCTGGCGCGAAACGACCCGTGCGGATCCGGTCGGGGCGGACGAAGGAGTTCCACGGATACCCCCAGGTGACCACCGGCGGGAATAGAACATTCCGGAACAAATCACGGTGCTATAGCCATGTTCTTTCACCATAAAACGTGTCATATCGCGTGTATCGACATTGCCGACGGGCGCGAAGGATGGCGAAATCCGGTACATCACATCTCAATGGGTGGGACAAAGCCGTACGGAAACAGGTCGGGACGCCCTGGTGGAGAAGGTGTCCCGGCCCGTCGGCCGGAGGGTGTTCAGGGGTGGCTCAGAGCGGGGCCTCGTCGAGGTCCACCCGGGAGCCGTCGACGGTCTCGGCCAGGGCGCACTGCACGCCGACGTCTGAAAGAGCTGGCGAACTCGGGCGCGGAGTTTCTGCCCGGTCCGCAGCAGCAGCCAAGGCGCTGATGAGGGCCCGGGGAAGCAGTCACTCCGGGCATCCCACCGCAACGGGTGGCACCACCAGCGCGCCGGGCCCGTTCGGTTCTTCCAAGCACGGTGCCTGCCGACACCCGGGCCGCGTCCCGCGTCGGCGCGCCGAAACGCGCGGTGTGGTTCACCCTGGTACTGGGCGCGAGCGGACCCGCTGGGACGGGGCGTACCGCCGACCGGGCCCTGTGAGGAGTGCCGCGATGACCGATGTCCTGTATGTCACCAGTGACCCGGATGCACTGGCCGCGGAGGTCGCCGCACTCGGTGGCCGGATCGGCCTGAGACTGGAGCACGGTCTGGTTGCGGTGTGGCTGCCTCCTGACCGCGACCCGGCCTTGCGGGCAGGTGAGCCGGTGGCCGGGGAGGCCGCGGACTCCGTCCGCTCCGATCCGCCGACTGCGGAACTCGTCCGCGCCTGGTACGACATGCTGCGGGCCGAGTCGGACGCCGCGTCCCGCAGCGAGGCGCGTCCCGCGGACGCGCCCTCGCGTTCCTGGGCCGAACTCGGCCTGGAAGGCGACGAACCGGCGACCGCGGCCGTCACAGAGCAGCCCGATGAGGACGTCTCCGCTGCCCCGCGCGGTCCGCGCTGGGCCACCGATATGAACGGTCTCGTCGCCCTCAAGGTCGTCATGGTGCTCGGGCCCGGCGACCTGACGCCGTCATCTTCCCTGCGGCACAAGGCGCGGTCGGAGATCCTCCGCGGTCTGCGCCGCTTCCAGACGCTGAATCCGATGGGCGAGCTGACCTTCGCCCTCTCCTTCGTCGAGGTTCCGATCACCACCCCGCCGAAGAAGTGCGACGACATCATCGCGTGCGAGAAGGTCTGGCGCGGCCCCGTGATGCAGCGCCTCGGCTACTCCGGCCGGGATCCCATGGGCGACTTCGTCGCCGCCGTCGGCAAAAAGGCCGGAGCCGACCGCGCCTACCTCACGTTCTTCACCGCGTATCCCTCCCCGGTCATCGCATACTGCCGGCCCGAGGAGGAGGCGAGCTGGGTGGTGATGTCGTACGAGAACGGCGGCTACACGCCCGAGAAGCTGGCCGAGACGTTCGTGCACGAAAGCATGCACGCCTTCCACGCGCAGGACGAGTACATGAAGCGGAACACCTGCTCCGACCGCAGCGGCTTCTTCCACACCGCCAACTGCAACTCCGTCGCGTGCCCGGGGCGCAAGATCCCGTGCCTGATGTCCCACGACACCTCCGACGGCTGTTGCACCTACAGCCGCCGGCAGGTCGGCTGGGACGCGGTGTCACCGCAGACCGAGATCACCGCCCACAACAAGGCCCGCTCCCCCTGCGCCCCCTCTCTCACCCGCACCGAAGGCATCGAGACACCTCGCCTCGTGGCCGCCTTCCGCGGCATCTCCGACGACGCGTTCCTGTACACCTGCGTCCAGGACGGCGACCGCTGGGCCACCCCCCAGCGTGTCAGCCCCGACGGCAAGGACGCCGCGAGCCGCTGGTCACCGGTGATCGCGGCGGACGCCGGTTCGCTCGTCCTCGCGTACGCCGGCCGCTCCGAGCGCGGCAACCTGTACGTCACCCGGGGCGGGCTGGGACGCTGGGGCGCCGAGGTCTCGCTCACCGAGCAGGTCGGGGCACGCACCGGCTCCGCACCCGCCCTGGCGAGCTTCAACGGGCTCCACCACCTCGTCTATCGCGGGCACGGCTCCGACACCCGCCTCTTCCATACGACGTCCGCCGACGCCCTGACCTGGCGCCAGCCGGTGCTGCTCACGGCGCCGTCGCAGCTGACGACCGGCCACCGGCCGACCCTCGCCCGGCACGGCGACCGCCTCTACCTCGCCTACCGCATGCCCGGGCGGGTCGGGAACCTGCGCATCTGCTCCTACAACGGCACCACATGGTCCGACGACCGGGCTGTGACCTGGAACGTCGAGCCGCTGACCGCCGAAGGGCCCGGCCTCGCAAGTCTCGGTGACGACCTCGTCCTGTCCTGGTCCGACGCAGACGACGAACGCCGCATCGGCCTGTGCGCGGTACGCGACGGCCACGCCCTGCCTCCCGTCTTCCTCACGGAGCAGAACGACGGCAAAGCCGGCGCGGGCGTGGCCCTCACCCCCTGGCAGGGCGGCCTCCAGCTCGCCTACCGTGGTCGCTCCTCCGACCACCTCTGGACCGCCTTCTACGCCCCCAACGCTCCTGCCCGAACCAGACTCGACACCCGCTGGCAGACCTGCTGAGACCCCGAACGACACAGCAGCACGAGCGGGCCCTCAACCTTGCGGCCGGGTCCAGCACTCCCGGGTCCACCGCCCCCGCTGCCGATGCGTGATCGTGACTCCGCGCTGCGCAACTTCACGCCCCGTCTGATGGTCAGAGAGGCGCCGGACGATTGGCTTCCGGCGCCTTTCCGTGCAGATCAGCGCACGTATCCGTACAGAGATTGGGGTTCAGGTGGGGAAGAAGGTCTGGCGAGTCCTTGTGGCCGGCGGGGCGGCGGCAGTGTTCGCCGCCGTTGCGGCGGCACCGGCGGGCGCGGCCGAGGGCGGGGTGTCGTTCACCCGCATCAAGGTGAACGGCGGCAAGCCCATCGTGATGGGCGTGGGGGCGGTCAGTGCGCCCACCTCGTTCCGTATGACGACCACCCACAAGTGGAAGTGGCCCGCGGTGTTCCTGTACCGGGGCAGCACGGGCAACACGCTGTGGCACGCTGTCGAGACCAGCGACTGCGTCCACGCCGGTCCGGGCGTCTGCGACTTCACCGGGGCGTTGGACTTCGACCCCCGCGAGTGGGACACGCTCAACAGCCAGGCCGGGGCCTGGAAGGTCGGGGCCCAGGTGGTGTTCTCGGGCGGAGGCGGTGACACCGACGGCACGGATCTCACGGTCTACCTGAAGCGCAACAGCCGTCTGACCGTCGACGCGGCACCCGAACCGGTGGTCAAGGGCAGGACGATCACCGTGACCGGCAAGGTCACGCGGGCCAACTGGGAGACCAAGAAGTACGCGACCTATGCGGACCGGCTGGTGAGCCTCCAGTTCAAGCCCAGCGGTTCCTCTTCCTACACCACGGTGAAAAAGGTGCACGCAAACGGCTCGGGCGCCCTCAGGACAACCGTGAAGGCGACCAAGACGGGCACCTGGCGCTGGGCCTACTACGGCAACACCACCACCGGCCCCTCGACCTCGTCCGGCGACAACGTCGTGGTGAAGTGACGACGTCCGGCTCGCTCCCCGACTCCTTCGCCTCCTCCGCCGGCGCGCCGCCATCAGGGGACCGAAGAGGGAACGCACGGTCAGGGGCGGGCCGGACAAGGGGTGGCGCCCGGCGCGTGTTGTCCTGGCTGCGCCATCACCCCGCCTCAGCGGTCAGTTGTTCTGCGAAGCGGGCCACAGACGCGGGTTCCGCGGTGTTGAGCTTCTGGTCACGCTGCATCGCTCGCGCGTACCGCACCAGGTCCTGCGGTTCGAGGGCCGCCAGTCGCTCGCGTGCGGTTTCGAGCAGCTTGCTCGCGGACTCCAGCAGTCCGGACTCGTCGAGGGGGCGCGCGGGCAGCCGCACCCCCTCGACGAGCAGGCGCGGGACGGCGCGCGTGAGGTGGATCCCGCCGATCTCCCGGACGGTCAGGGACACATGGGCCGACAAGCCCTCGTCCCCCACCGCGGAATGGGCGTATCCGCGCGGGATGTAGAGCACCTGCCCCGTGGTCACTGTCGCTCGGAGCAGGACGGGACCGGCGTCTCCCGCGACCTCTCCCGCCTGCCAGTGGTGATCGGGCGGACCGCTTCGGACCGTCCACCGCTTGCTGCCCGCCACTTGCAGGAGGAGCACGTCCGCGTCGTCCCGGTGCACCGCGAGCCCTTGGGCTCCCGGTGGCGTGACGAAGAAGAACGCCTCCACACGCCGGCCCGTCTCGTCCGCGAGGCGGGCCACCAGTTCGGCGGTGGGGCGGTGCCACTGCTCGGTGTTCCGCAGGAGGAGTGTCGCTCCCTTCTGCAGATGGGCGAGTATGGCTGGACCGTCGGCGAAACCTACGATCGGTCTGGCGCCCACTTCGCGGGCTTCCGTGTACTCCTTGAGCGCCATTTCCTTGCCCGCTCGGACCATTTCGACGTGCGGAGACCTGAGTGTTCCCTGCGCCAGAGCGGCGTCGATGTCGTCGAGGCCCATGGGTGGGGGCGGCGCCGTGTCGAAGACCGCGGGCTCCCGCCGCCAATACGTGGAGCCGAACGTCTCGACATCGCCCACCCAACGATGCATCTCTGTCGAATTCATGGGTTTCCTGTTTCGTGAGAAGTGTGTGCCTCACCTCAGCCGCCTGCGTGGGGTGTGCCGTCAGCCGGCGCTCCGCATACTGTCGTTTCCCAAGGTGTGACTCAGGACGGCGAGTTGCATGCGGTTGGCCGCCCCTGTCTTTTCCCGCAGGCGCCGCAAGTGCGTGTCCACGGTGTGCGGGCTGATCCCGAGCCTTCTGGCGATGCTGCCGTAGGTGAGACCTTCGGCGAGAAGTGAGAGCACCTGCTTCTCGCGAGGAGTGATGGGGGCGTGTGTCGAGTCGGTCGAAGTCACCGTGGCTCCCTGGTTCTTCGGGACAGTGCGATGCGATGAGAGTGTCACCGCATCGACTTCGGCCTCCAGCACGCTTCCTCTTCAGCAAGTGGTCCGGCAGCATGAAGAACAGTAGACATAGGGCGCAAGACCGTACTTATCACCGACTTTCCGGGGTCGTCGGCGGTCGGGGCCGCGGGTTCAGCGTGACTCGTGGGCACGCAGCACGTGTGCCTGTGCGGCGACCTTGGCCAACGCCTGCGCCCAGCGCTCCACGTGGTCGCGGATGTCGGTCGAGTACACCGGCAGCCGCAGGGCGCGCTCCAGGTAGCGCAGCGAGCCCGGGAACTCCTTCGGGTGGTAGTGCCGATAGCCCCGGCCCGCACCGACGTGCGGGGTGAAGGTCCGGGAGTGCCAGCTGCGGTCCGTGAAGACGGGCTGGCAGTGCAGGGGCGCCGAGCGCGGCCTCGACAGCGGCACCCCTTCCGCGGCCGCCGCGCGTACGAACAACTCGGCGGAGAGGCCGCCGAGTTCCTCGGGGACGTAGAGCGGCTGGTAGCTGTAGTAGCCGAGCGCGTCCGTGTAGGGGGCGCGGGCGGGCGGGCGCAGGCCTGGGATGCCGGTGAGCAGCTGGTCCAGAAGGTCGTAGTTGGCCTGCCGGTGGCGCAGTGTCTCGGGGAGTGCGCGCAGGGAGCCCCGGGCCAGGGCGGCACCGACGGGGTGCATGCGCAGGTTGTGGCCGAACCCGGTGCCGGCGAAGCGGGCGTACTCGTCGCTGGTCACGGCTTGTTCGGCGCGGTCGAGGAAGTGGCCGAGCATCACGGCGCGTTCGTGGATCCGCTGGTCGTCGGTGAGCAGAATGCCGCCCGTTCCGGCGCTCACCGTCTTCTTTGCCTGGAGGCTGAACGCGGCCGCGTCGCCGTACGAGCCCACGTGCTTGCCGGCGCAGATCGCGCCGTGTGCCTGCGAGCAGTCTTCGACGACGGCGAGCCGGTGCCGGCGTGCGAACGCCGTCAGCGCGGGCATGTCGGCGGGGACGCCGTTGAGGTGGGTGACGACGACGGCCCTGGTGCGGGGGGTCAGGTGCCTTTCCAGGTCGGCGGGGTCGAGGTTCCCGGTCCGCTCGTCCACGTCGGCGAGGACGGGTACGGCGTTCACGGCGAACAGCGGCATCACGGTGGCCAGGAACGTGTAGGTGGGGGCGAGCACCTCGTCGCCGGGTTCGAGGCCGATCCCGAAGAACGCGGAGTACAGCGCGGACGTACCGGAGTTGACGGCGAGTGCGTGTCGGGCGCCGACCAGGCGACCGAACTCGGTCTCGAGTTCGTGTACCTGGCCCTCGTCGCCGACGTAGGCCCCCTCGCCGCGGCGCAGCATCGCCGTGACGAGGGCCAGGTCCTCTTCTGTGGGCGGTCTCGGCCGCGGGTCCGGCAGCCTGCTGGTCGTGGGTTCGCCGCCGAGGAGCGCCAGGGTGGTGGTGTGCGGGGGCGGGGTCATGGTCTCCTGCCGGGTGGGAGGGGGTCGGCTGCGTCGGGGGCCGGCGGGCCCTGCGCGGTGAGCCGGTCCGGCGGGGGCGCGCCGAGCAGTTCGGTGAGTGCGGCGTTTACCGAGGCGGCGCGGAGGGTGCGTACGTCGCGGGCGGCCAGGCGGGTGAGCAGCGGCCGGTTGACGGCGGCGACAGCGCGGTGGCTGCGTACGGTCCACGCCAGCAGTCCCAGGGCGCTGCCGAGGGTTTCCCGGTTGTCGTTCCACAGCGCCGTCCGGGTGAGGAGACGACGCAGCGTGCGGCGGGTCACCCGCCACAGGGCGACGCCCAGCGGGACGTCCAGCCAGATGACGGTGTCGGCTCGTGCGGCCAGCAGCGGGTGTGTGTCCTGGTACTGCCCGTCGATGATCCACCTCTCCCCCGCCGCGAGTCCGCTCACGACGGCGTGGAATGCGTCGCTGTCGACACGGGTCCATCCCTGGTGCCAGAAGTGCGCGTCCAGTTCGTGGTGGGGGTGGCCCAGCCGGTCGGCGAGCCGTCGGCCCAGCGTGGTCTTGCCCGCGCCGGGCGGCCCCAGCAGCCAGATCCGCCGGGGCGCCTGGGCACGTCCGGGCATGTCCGTGCCGCTGAGGTCGCACGTCACGCCGTCGTCTCCTGTTCCGCGTACGGGCGTACGGCCCGCGGGCGCTCCAGCAGGCGCAGCAGCATGTGCTCGCACTCCTGCGTGGTCATGTCCTCCGTGACGTCGAAGAGGTGCCCACCGCCGCCGTACTCGACCACCGGGTTGCCGCCGAGCGCCGCCAGTGCGTCCGCGTCCGCGCCCGCGGCCAGCAGCCTCCTGCCCAACGCCGTACGGGCGAGGGGCATCGGTGTCCAGTCGTCGGCGAAGTACTTCTGGATGGTGAACATCGCCTCGACCGGACCGGGAGACATATGCACGCCGTTGAGCCGGGTGCAGACCTTCCACGTCCGGAACGTGGCGCGGTCCTGGTACAGCATGTGCTTGACCGAGCCGGGCCGGGCCTGGGCCGGGTCGGTCGCGCCGATCACGTCGCGGCGCATCTGGTCGGTGGGCCGGTGCGTCGTGCAGGTCAGGAGGGCGACCGCGCCGCCGGGCTGCTGGAAGTGGGCCAGCTGCATGGGGTGGAAGGCGTTGAGGACCACGAACCTCTCGCCGTCGAGCAGGAGTTCCGTCGTGTAGACCCCGGCAGCGGCCTTGACGACCGGCAGGTTCCGGGCGAGCGCGTCCAGTGCTGCTGCCGTCAAGTCCGGTCGTTGCGCCAGCAGTTGGTGTCCGCCGAGGATGCGGGCCGGTATGGCGTCCGGGTGCTCGGCGGCGTCCTGGGCGTACCGCTCGGCGAGCCGGGGCCGGGCGTTGGGCGGCAGGGCGTCGAGGCCCTGGGTGGAGACCCGGTTGAGTACGGCGTAGTGGTGCTCCACCATGCGCCGCGCCGTGATGTCGGCCGCGCCGACGACGCGGGCGGCGCCCAGACGCAGGCCGCCGGCGGTCAGCCTGTCCAGTACTCGGCCCAGCAGACCCGCACCGGTCAGGGCGGCCTCGGCGAGCAGTTCCGGTTTCAGCATCAGCAGGAACTGGCTGCCGTCGTCCGGGTCCGGCGGGGTGTAGGGGCGGACCCAGCCGCTTTCCGCGGCGGCGGTGACGGCGGCGGTCGCGGCGAGGAGGTCGGCGGCGAGCGAAGGGTGTGCCGTCACCACATCGTCACCCCGGTGACGATGATCTCGCGGGTCAGTTCGGCGGTGCCGGCCAGCGCGTCGTCCACCGTCTTGCGGACGAGGTCCTCCTCGGCCGGGTCCTGCGAGAGTCCGTGCACCCGGACCACCACCTCGTCGGGCCGGTCGAGCGGGGCTTCCTTGGACGTGAAGATGTGTGTCTCGACCGGCTTGCCGAGCAGGTCGTGCAGTTGGAGTGCGAGCTTCCTGGCCAGCACCCCGTACAGCTTGCCGGTGTGGTCGAGCGGGTTCTTGCCGGCCGGCGCCTCGATGCTCATGGATCGCATCGGTGTGATCAGCCCCGTCACGCGGTTGCCCCGGCCCACCGCGCCGACGTCGCCGGTGTCCGCGACGGAACCCAGGGCGGTGAGGTAGGGCAACCCGTTGCGGTCCGTGGGGTTGACCGTGAGCGTCGGTGTGCTGCCCACGCTCCGCGTGAGCAACGCCAGGATCTCGGCCTGGCACGCCTTCTTGCGCTCCAGGTAGTGGGCGAAGGAGGTGATGCGGCCCGCGAGGAAGGGCATGTTCACCACGAAGTTGAACGACTCGCCGCTGCGGCTGCCGAACACCTTGACGTCCCAGCCGGTGTCCGCGTTGCGGTCCTTGAAGTCGGGCCCGTTGATGAACTGCTCCACGTCCAGCACGGCCTGTTCGAGGCGGCTGAAGGGCGCGTACGCGTGCAGGAGGTTGGTGTCGTTGGACACCAGGCCGGGGTCGCCGATGGCGATCAGGTCGTCGGCGGAGCGTGGGCGGTAGCGGGAGTTGCGGCGCCCCGCGCCCTGGTGGTCCACGATCCGGCAGTCGATGACGAGGTGGCGCTCGGCGTCGAAGCCGGTGCTCACCCGGTCGAGGACCTCGGCGGCGGCCTGTCGCAGGATCTCTTCCAGCGGGATGGGCCGGTCGCCGCACCGGTAGGCGCCCTTGCCGGCGAAGAGCACGGTGTACGGGTTGGTCAGCTCGCCCCGGCCGTAGTCGAGGTGGGCCTCCCCGCCGAAGATCATCACCTTGTCGAACCAGTGGTGTGCCACCCGGCCGAAGTGTTCGAGGCAGTACTGGGAGTACAGCTGGGAGGCGCGCTCCGCGATCGCGTCGCACATCGTGTCGGGGTGTCCGATGCCCTTGCGCTCCACGAGCTCGTAGGGCAGCTCCTCGATCTGCTGGGCGTGGTCGGCGTAGACCGAGACGCTGTGCGGAGTAGTGGCTGCGGACATGGCTGCTCCTCGTTCGGGTGGGCCGGACGGCCCTGTTCTGGGGCGGGAACGGATCGGTGCGGGGCTCGGCGGTGGACCGGCTCGACCGTGTGCGGGTGGTGCGCGCAACGCATGTGGGGCGGGTCGCGGAGGAGGCGGGCTTCCTCAGTTCCAGAGGCTTCGCAGGTGCTGGGCGCCCGCGGTCAGGCCGGTGAAGGACTGGGCCAGCTCGAATCCTGGTACCTCGGCGGCGAGGAGCCGCCACACCTCGTCCGTCTCGGCGGGCGAGGGGCGCGGGAAGTGGGGCAGCAGGAAGTCGGCCTGCTTCACCACCTGGACGGGGGGTTCCCGGCGCAGGCGGCGCGCCGTCTGCTCGGGGGTCAGTTCTCGCAGTGCGGTGTCCGCGGCGTCGGGGACGAAGCGGGGGAAGACCAGTGCGGTGAGCGGTGCCGACGGGCGGACCCCGGGGGCGCCCAGCAGGTTCGCGAGTTCCGCGGGCAGCAGCATGACGGGGGCGGCCCTCCCGGCCGGTCCTCCCGGGCCGGGTGGGCGGGCCGGGTGGGCGGAGCGCTCGGGCGGCGCGAGACCCAGGGCGGTGAAGGTGTCGGACCGTACCGAGACCGACCGGGGCCAGCCGTGCCCGGTCCAGCCGTCCGGGGACCGGGTGACGCTGAGGTCGTCGTTGCCGACGAAGGCGGCGCCGGCGCGCATGGCCGCCATGACGGTGGAGGTCTTCCCCGTACGCTTGGGCCCGATCACGGCGATGCCGCGGTCGGCCCGGCCGGCGTCCGGCGCGGGCGCCGCCATCCCGGCGTGCAGGAACAACTCCTGGGCCCGCGTGGCGCGTTGCAGGCGGAGCAGGATTCTCGCGTACCGGGCGGCGAGGTGGGTGGCGAAGTCGAGGGCGCAGGCGGGGTCGAGGAGCAGACGGCGGCGCGCGTGG
This sequence comes from Streptomyces sp. NPDC006552, assembly GCF_040611655.1. Classification (NCBI taxonomy): domain Bacteria; kingdom Bacillati; phylum Actinomycetota; class Actinomycetes; order Kitasatosporales; family Streptomycetaceae; genus Streptomyces; species Streptomyces sp. NPDC006552. The sequence goes on along the minus strand of NZ_JBEXOS010000054.1, from coordinate 10,920 downwards.
TCCACCGTGAGCGTGGCCGTGGGCTCCGTCGGGGCGGTGATCGTCACGTGTTCGAGTTCGGCCGGGTCCGCCCCCGCCTCGGGCGAGTGCTGGATCGACCAGGTGCTGTCCGGCTGGTGGTGCGCGTCCGGCTGCGAGACGGCGACGAACGGAGCCAGCCGGACCGCCGCGTCGCTCACGAGGCGCGCGGGTCCCGTCAGGTGTACCCGTGCGCCGGGGACGGACAGGTGGACCGCCGTGTGCGCGCCGGCCCGGCCCGGACCGCGCACGGCCGTCATGACGTGCCGGCGCCGGACAGGCGCCGGATCACCGGGTCCAGCAGGCTGCGCGCGCGCCGGGCTCCGTCGAGGGTCCAGTGGACGTACCAGTCGAGGTGCCGGGGGACGGTGTGCGCCATGCGCCGCAGCCGGTCGGGAGTGGGCACGAAGTACAGCTCGAGGAGCGGGGTGAGGACTGCCGCCTCACGGTCTGCCAACGGCTGCCCGCCGGTGATGCCCGCGACCACGGTGGCGGCACGGTCGGGATCGATGTCCAGGCTGCCACGGGCGATGCGGCCGAGGAACAGCGCCGCCTTCGCCAGGTCGTACGCGCGGGGTCGGAGCTGGACGGCGTCCCAGTCCAGGAGCGCGCGCAGTGTGCCCTCCCGGTCGAAGACCAGGTTGGAGCCGGCGACCTCGCCGTGGGTGAGGACGGCGGGCAGGGTGTCGTAGCCGGCGCCGTCCAGCTCGGCGACGGCCCGCTGGTGAACGGCGCGCCAGGCGGCCACGGCGTTCGTCCGCCGCGGCGCCGTGAGCACGGGCGCGAGCGCACGGTCGAGCTGGTTCCAGCTCTCCTCGCCTGCGGCGCGCCAGAACGCGGTCTCGTCGCCGGGGCTGGCCGGGGCGTGCCCGAACGCTGTCACCGGCAGCCGGTGCAGGGTGTTCAGCGCCCGTGCGGTCTGCGTGAGGTGAGCGGGCGAGTCGGGGGCGAAGGGCTGTCCCGGCCGGTACGGGCGGAGCTGCCACTGCCGGCCGTGGTGGTGCGCCACCGGGGCGCCGTCGGGGGTCGGCACGGACAGCGGGACGGGGAGCCCGGCTTCGGCGGCCAGTTCGCCGGCCGCCCTCTGGAAGTCGAGCCAGGCGGCGGTGGTGGGCTGGCCGAGCGCCTTGAGGATGACCTCACCGCGGTCGGTGCGGAACCGCCAGAGGTCGTTGACGCTTTCGCGGCAGAGCCGCTCGGCGCGGGAGGCGTCCAGGCCCCAGCCGGTACGCAGGACCGCCGGGCCGGGGTCGTCGGCGGCGCAGGGCTGCCAGCCGGTCTTGTCCACCGGCCCGGAGGGGGCGGTCGGTGGCGCCGTGGCGGGCGCCGCGTCGGAACCGGCCGGGGCCTTGGCGGTCATGCCGGGTCCTTCGCCGTGACGAGGTCGGCGACGGCCCCCACGGAGGCGAAGTTCTCGAATGACAGCTCGTCGTCCTCGAAAGTGATGGCGAAGGCGTCCTCCAGGTTGAGGGTGAGTTCCACGCTGAGGAGCGAGTCGAGTCCGTGGTCGACGAGCGGTTCGTCGTCACCGAACGTCACCGCGGTGCCCAGGAGCCGCTCCAGCTCGGTGCGGATGATGTCCCGCACGATCTTCCGGTCCATGTCAGGCCGTCCTTACAAGAGAGTGGTCGTCCACCGAAGCGGTGAAGGGCAGAGGCGCGTGGGCGTCGCCGGGCTCGGACCGCACGGCGGTGACGAAGGCACGGAAGGCGGCGAGTGCCTGCGGCTCGGACATGCCCTCACGGGGACTCTTGAAGAGGAAGGCGCAGACCGGATCGATCACGCCCGCGAGTTCGCGGTCGGCGGCGGCCTTCGCCACCCGTACGGCGTTGGCGACCACGGCCGCCGCGTTCGGGCTGTCCTCCACCTCCAGCCGCACTTCCATGGCGACGGGCGCGCCGATGATGTTCTCGGCCTCGATGCGCAGGAAGCACACCTTGCGGTCGCCGAGGTGTTTCACGTAGCCGTTGGGGCCTGCGGCCACGTCGGTCGCGTCGATCCCCGCGTTGGTCAGGGCGCGGCGCTTGGAGACCTGCTTGCTGGCCGACCGCGCGGGGTCCGAGAGGTTGAGGAAGTCGGTGTTGCCGCCGACGTTGAGCTGGTAGGTGTCCTTGACCGTGAGCCCGCGGCCGATGAGCAGATCGAGCAGCGCGGTGTGCAGCGTGGTCGCTCCGAGGTGGCTGCGCAGGTCGTCGCCGAGCAGAGGGACGCCGCTGTCCTCGAAGAGGGCGGCGAGGCCGTCGTCGCCCGCGACCGCCTCCGGCGTGGCGTTGACGAACGCCGTGCCGGCCGCGGCGCAGGCCCGCGCATAGGCCCGCACGGCGTCGGTGGCCCCGGTGGGCAGGAAGCACACCAGGACGTCGGCGGCTGTCCTGCGCAGTTCGGCGGTCACGTCCTCGACCGTCGTCGTCTGCGCGGCCGATGCGACGTCGACGACACCGGCGAGCCGTCCGGCGATGCCGTCCAGCGCCGGTCCGGGACGGACCAGCACGCCGGTGTCGGGCACCTGGACGTGCTGGACGGCCACGGTGGGGCGCTGGCGCAGGGCGTCGGCGAGCTCCCGTCCGATCTTGTTCGCGTCCGCCTCGAAAGCCGCGACGAAGGTCAGGTCGGACAGGTGGTAGCCCCCGATCCGGTCGTACATCACGCCCGGCTGTTCCTCATCGCGGGTGCGGGCGGAGGCGGCCACCGCCTGGACGAAGCTCGACGCGCACGAGCCGGCTCCGGCGAGCGCGACCCTGATGGTGCGTTTGGTCATCAGACACCTCACGTTCAGTGCGAAAGCAGAGTTCTTGGGGGTTTCCACCGGTGTTCGGGCCGTTGCCGACCGGCCCACCGGCCGTCCGGCCGTCGTGCCCGTCCTTGTGCCGGGTGCGGTCACAGGGGGACCGCACGGCGTTCCCGGCGCTCGAAGACGTGCCATTCGCGGTAGCCGAGGGCGCGCAGGCGCCGCCGGACCTCATGGAACTGGTCCCCGACGCGTTCGGGGTCGTGGGCGTCGGAACCGAAGGTCAGCGGTATGTCGTGCTCCCGCAGCCGCCCGAGCAGACGGTCGCTCGGATACCAGCCGCCGCACCGCTTGGTGCTTCCGGAGGTGTTGACTTCCACCACGACGCCGGATGCGGCGATGGCCTCGACCATGCGGTCCTCGGCCGGCGTGCGGATCTCGTCCAGGCGGGGGCAGTTGCCCCGCAGGGCGTCGATGTGGCCGAGGATGTCGAACATGCCCGACCGGGCCGAGGCCGCGACGAGGTCGCAGTACCGCTCCTTCTCCGCGAGCAGATGTTCCTCGGTGGCTCCGGTCCACCGGTCCCGGTGGAAGATGTCCGTGTCGCCCACCACGTGTACGGAGCCGATGATGTAGTCGAGTTCGAGGTCCGCGTACGTCCGCGCGTAGAGCTCCGCGTGGTCCGGGAAGAAGTCCGACTCCACACCGGTGAGCAGCCGGATGCGGCCGCGGTACTCCTCGCGCAGCCGGGCAGCTTCGGCCAGGTAGGCCCCGAACTCCGACCTGGCCATCGCCACCCACGGTTTGTGGTGGTCCGCTTCCTCGGCGAAGAAGGGCGAGTGGTCGGAGAAGCCCAGGGTGTCCAGGCCGGCGGCGAGCGCCGCCTCGACATAGTCCCTCAGTTCGCCGCGGGCGTGACCGCAGCGGCGGTGGTGGGTATGCAGATCGAAGATCAACGCGCTCGCCTCACATCGCCGTGTAGCCGGCGTCGACCATCAGGTTCTCGCCGGTGACGTAACTGGCCTCGTCCGAGAGGAGGAAGGCCACGGCGGACGCGATCTCCTCGGGGTCCGCGGTGCGGCCCAGCATGTGCCGGCCGCCGATCTCCGGGTCCGCGTCGGCCTGGGCCCGGTCCATCCCGAGCTGCTCGCGGTGGAAGCGTTCGTTGTTCTTGTTCCAGACCGTGCCGGGGTTGACCGCGTTCACGCGGATGCGGTCGGGTGCCAGGTCCATCGCCATGCAGCGGGTCATGTTGGCCACCGCCGCCTTGGTCGCGTTGTACGTGAGGTACCCGGGCTGCGCGATGTGCCCGGATATCGAGGCGATGTTGACGACGGACCCCGCGCCGCGTTCCCGCATGTAGGGGGCGGCGTGCTTCACGCACAGCGCCTGGCCCATGATGTTGACGTCCATGATCCGGCGCCATTCCTCGACGGTGGCCTCCAGGCCGCGCATGATGAACACCGCGGCGCAGTTCACCAGTTGGTCGACACCGCCGAAATGGTCGACCGCTTGTCCCGTCATGTTCCGGACGGATTCCTCGTCGGACACGTCGGTGTGCACGAATAGGGCGGCGGGCCGGCCCGCAGTCTCGTCGATCTCCTGGGCGGCCGACTTTCCGAATTCGGCATGGGAGTCGGCGATCACCACGTTTCCGCCTTCCTGGACGACCCTGTCGGCCACGGCGCGCCCGATTCCCTGCGCACCGCCGGTGACAATGACGGTCTTTCCCGCGAGCCCTCGCATTCTTCACTCCCAAGTACGGTGCCTGAGCGGCGCGATGGACGGCCCCGGTCCCGGGGCACACGCGGTGGGGCGACTGCCGGACAACACCGCGTTTCTTATGGCGAACAGCCTGTCACAGGGGGTACGGGGCACAGAAGTAGCGAAATCTCGTGACGGCCCGCGGCGCGTTCCGCTCCACATCGCCGACTACAATCGACGGCACCGCAGATTGCACGCAAGGCGTCCGCTGCGATCTCCTGGCCCCGTCATTCCAGGCCGAGGAGAACGGCCCTTCGGCAGAAGGCACGCAGACCGTCACACTCTTTTCAGCCCACAATGCGAGGGACTTCCATGGAAAAATCCCGGCTGATTACCCCCGCCCGGTCCGCCCCGGCCTCCGAGCCCGGTGGCCGGCCGACCGGGACGAGCCAGACGGCCCGTGACCACCTGGTGTACCGGGACATCTGGGCCCAGGAGGGAATCCGGCCGCCCTCCGACACGGCGCGCGCGATGATCGACGCGCTGGCCTCCTCGGCGGACGGCCGGCGGCCCCACCTGGCGGACCTCGGGTGCGGTGCGGGGCGGCACGCTCTGCACGCCGCGCGCCAGGGCCTGCGGGTGACCGCGATCGACCACAGCGCCCACGCCGTCGCCGAGTTGCGGGGCGCGGTCGACGAGGAGGGGCTCGACGGCTGCGACATCCTTCAGGGGGACGCGTTCGGCTGGTTGCGCGGGCTTTCGCCGGCGACGCTCGACGCCGTGGTCTGCTTCGACTCGGTCCACCACAGCAGCGCCGACCCCGAGCGCGTCGAGGAGACGGTCGCGCTGCTCGCCGACCGGACCCGGGCGGGCGGCTCGGTGCTGGTCACGCTCCTGTGCGACATCACGTACTCCACGGGGGAACGTCCGCCGGGCCGGTTGCTCGTCGGCGCAGAGGACGGCGCCGCCCTGCTGGACCGCGCGCTCGGCGGTCACCACCTGCTCACCGACCGGCGCAAGCCGGTGCGCGTGGCCCGCACCACGAGCATCTCGCCGTCGACGGGACGGCCGGTGCCCGCCAGTTACGCGGCGACGCGCGTCCTGCGCCAGTACCGGATCGGCTGAGTCCCCCCGCCATGGCCGTCGCCGCAGCCGGATCTCTGCCCGCCGTCCGTTACGCGGCGTTCGATCTCGACGGGACGCTGCTCGACACACGCGGCCGGTTACGGCCGGGCCTGGCCGACCGTCTTGCCGAACTCGCCGCGAGCGGCCTGGCGCCGCTGGTGGTCAGCGGCCGGGCCGTCCGTTCTTTCCGTGAACTCGCACTGGCCCGCCTGCCGTCGTCGGTGCTGGCGGACGAGGTGCTGCTGGGGGACGGCGCCGTGGTGTTGCGGCGGTCGACCGGTCGCGTCACGGCGTTGCGGTGGCTGCCGGCCGACGTCCTGCGCACCCTGGCGGACGGCGGCGCACGGGACTTCGTGGCCGAGGCGGGCGGAGAGCTCGTCGCCTCGTCACGGCGTGCGGCCCTGCTGTACACACGCATGTACGCGTTGAGCCGCTCCGTCGTCACGGTTGACGCCCACCCCACCCCCGCTCGCGACGAGTTGACGGCCGTCACGGCGTTCGACGCGTCCGAAGACCTCGCCCGGCGGTGCGCGGCGCGGCACGACACCGACCGCGTCGGCCCGTTCGGCGCGTTACTGATCCGTCCGCGGGGGACGTGCAAGGCGTCCGGACTCGCGGCCCATCTCGCGCAGCGGGCGGGTCGACCGGCCCTGGATGCGGTGGCCGCCTTCGGTGACGCGTTCAACGACGCCTGTCTGCTGGCCGCTTGCCGTCTGGGGGTGGCGGTGGAGGGGGCGGACGAGGTCTGCGCCCGCTGCGCCCACGTCCGCCTCGACCGGCCCCTCGCCGACTTCCTGTCGGGCTTCGGCCCGGAACGGGCGGCCCGCCTGTCACAGGCCGCCGCCTCCCCCGGTACGGCCCGTCGCGGCCGCCGTGGAGCCACACCCTGCTCGGGGGCCCACCGCAGGCCGGGTTCACAGAGCACACCCCCCGCCGTATCAGGACGGCCGACCTGACCGTCGCTGAGGACGACGTCCCTCGTTTGCGGGACATGGCCCACGGGACGAGAGCGTCAGGTACGAGACCGTCAGGTTCGTGAAGGAAAGGAACTCGAGAATGCACGAGACAACGGCGCAGGAAGCACACGCGGAGCCCGCAGAGGCGGATCTCGTCCTGCGGCCCACGGTGCGGGTGCTCCTGCTCGACGAGGCCGACCGTCTGCTCCTCTTCTCCAGCCAGGACGAGAGCGACGGGCACACGTTCTGGTACCCGGTCGGTGGCGGCGTGGAGCAGGGCGAGAGCTACGAGGAGGCCGGTGCGCGAGAGGTCGCGGAGGAGACCGGGCTGACCGGGCTCGTCCTCGCGACGGAGGTGTGGCGGCGCCGCAAGACCGGAGTGATGGGGGGCGTCGCCTACCTCTTCCACGAGCGCTACTACCTGGCCCGCGTCCCCGCCTTCGACATCAGCACCGACGGCTTCACCGAGAACGAACGCTCCTCCATCGTCAGTCACCGCTGGTGGTCGCCCGCCGAACTCGCCGCGACAGCCGACCGGTTGGTCCCCGACGACCTGTATCCGAGGCTCGTCGACCTGCTCACCGACGGCGCGCCCGCCGAGCCGATCGACCTGGCCCCCTGACCGATCGGGCCCCGAACCGTACAGAAAGGAATGGTGTGATCACTCCACAGGACATCCGGCGCTCGATGATCAAGATGGTCGCGCGGGCCGAAAGCGCGCACATCGGCGGGAATCTCTCGGCGGTGGAGATCGTGCACACGCTCTACTCGAAGGTGCTCGACGTCGACCCCGCCCGGCCCGACTGGGCGGACCGGGACCGGTTCGTGTGCAAGGGCACCGCGTCGGCCGTTCTCTACACCGTCCTCGCCGACCGCGGGTTCTTCCCCGCCGAGCGGCTGTCCGCCTACAAGGCCGACGGCGGCCTGTTCCCGGTCACGGAACGCTCGGAACTGCTGCCGGGCGTCGAGGCCTCCACCACGTCCATGGGGCGCAGCCTGTCCCTGGGGATCGGTATGGCGCTGGCCGCGCAGTCGAGGGAGCGGCCGTACCAGGTGTACGTCCTGGCCGGTGACGGCGAGTGCCAGGAAGGGCAGGTGTGGGAGGCGGCGACGCTGGCCCCCGCGCTGGGGCTGGACAACCTCACGCTCATCGTCGATCACAACGGCTTCCAGGCGTTCTCGTCGTCCGACGCGCTGATGCCCCGCTCCGGCACCGGCAAGCGGTTCGCGGCCTTCGGCTGGGACGTCCACGACGTGGACGGACACGACGGCGACGCGCTCGCCGACGTCCTGCTGCGGCCCAGACATGGCCCTCGCTGCGTGGTCGCTCACACGGTCAAGGGGAAAGGACTGACGTTCATGGAGAACGACGTGACCTGGCACGGTCGCAGGATCACCAGGCCCGAACTCGCGCAAGCCCTGCGGGAGCTGCGGTGAGCGCCCCGGCGATACCCGCGGCCGACGCCACGGCGGCGGTGGAGGAGGAGGGGGTCAGCGCCCTGTTCGGGCGTTTCCTCACCGACCGGGCGGCGGTCGACGAGGACCTGTACTACATCACCGCGGACAGCATGTCCGAGTCGGATCCCTTCCCCCGGCGGTATCCGGACCGCTTCGTCAACGTGGGGATGGCCGAGCAGAACGCCGTGTCCATCGGCTCCGGGCTCGCCCAGTCCGGCAAGAACGTCTACCTGTCCAACATCAGCACGTTCCTGCTGTACCGGCCGTTCGACCAGATCCGGCTGGACGCGGCCCACGCGAACGCGCGGCTGCGGCTGATCGGCACCAGCGCCGGCCTCAGCCGGGCGATGTACGGCAACGCCCACATCTCCGTCGAGGACATCGCCGTCCTGCGTGCCCTGCCGAACATGACCGTAGTCGCGCCGGGCGACCGCACCGAACTCCTCGACCTGCTGGCCGAGGTCGACCGATTGCCGGGGCCCGCCTACATCCGCCTGCCGACGGAGAGCACGGTGCTGCCGGTCCTGCATCCGCCGGGCACCCGCATCCGGCTGGGCCGCTCCACGGTGCTGCGTGAGGGCGACCTCGGCACCCTCATCGCCACCGGCCACGTGCTGGAGCAGGCGGTCGCCTGGGTCGACGAGTGGCGCCGCAAGGGCTTCGCCGTACGGCTTGTCAGCATGCCCTCCATCAAGCCGCTGGACACCGCCCGGGTGGCCGAACTCGTCGCGGAGGGACGCCCGATCGCCACGTTCGAGGAGCACTCGGTCATCGGTGGCCTGGGCAGCGCGGTCGCCGAGACGGTCGCGGAGGCGGGAGGGGGTGTGCCCTTCCGCCGCATCGGGCTGCCCGACCGCTACCCCGGCAGGCCCGGGAGCGCGGAGTACCTCAAGAAGGTCCTGGACGTTCCCGGTTCCGAGCAGGTGCTGGCCTGGTTCCTGTCCGCGCCGGGCGCGCGGCGGCCGAGCCCCGTACGGGCCGCCGCGCTGGTCGACAATCTGTACTACGACGGGGCGGTGTACGACCAGCGCTACGCCGACTACGCCGACGACGTGCCGTTCTGGCGCGATCTGGCCCGCAGGCACGGCCCCGACGTCCTCGAACTGGCCGCCGGTACCGGCCGGATCAGTGTCCCGCTGGCACAGGACGGACACGACGTCACGGGGATCGACGTCGCCCCCGCCATGCTGCGCGAGGCCGAGCACAAGCGGACCCCCGGGCTGCGGCTGAAGCTGCACGAGGCCGACATGCGCGACTTCGACCTGGGCCGGCGTTTTCGGCTGGTCCTGCTGCCGTGCAGCTCGATCAGCCACCTGCTGAACGACAGCGATCTCGCCGCGTGTCTGGCGCGGGTGCGCGAACACCTCACCGACGACGGCGTCTTCGCCCTCGACCTGGTGAACCCGGCGGCCGCCCTGACGACCGAGGCGGACGGCCGGTGGCGCCCCGCCTTCCAGTACCGCGACCCGCGCGACGGCCGGGGCGTCGCGGTGCGCCGGGCCCGGCACTACGACCCGGTCAGCCAGGTCCTGGTGGACGAGATGGAGTACCGCAGGGACGGCGTCGAGCACGTCGAGCGGGTGACCAGGCACAGCCGGATGCGCACCCTGGAGCAGGCCGAACGGCTGCTGGCCGAGGGCGGGTTCACGGTGACGCGACGCCACGGCGGATTCGCCGGTGAGCCGTGCACCGCCACCTCGCGGCACCTGGTGCTCGTGTGCACCAAGGACAAGGAGGAGAGCCGATGACCAGTACACAGGCGGACGCCTTCCGACGGGACGGATTCGTCCGTGTCCCCGGCCTGTTCTCCCCCGCCGAGGTGGCGCCGGCCCTGGCCGCCCTGGAGGAGCTCAGGGCCACCGTCCTGGCCGGTCCCGAGAAGCACGCAGTCCGCTACAGCTCGCGCCCGCCCGGCCCGATCGACGTGTGGGGCGTCAGCCACATCATGACGCCCGAGCTGTACGACGACAGGCTCGCGGAGGTTCTCGCCCATCCGGGCCTGCTGGGCTTCGTACAGGAGGTGCTCGGACCGCGCCTGCGGTTCTGGACGGCGCACGCGCTGTGGTCGCCCCAGACCGTGGATTACGAGCTGTGCTGGCACAAGGACAACGAGGAGCACGAGCACTACGAGGCGTCGGGCCGGCCCACCCATGTCCAGTTCAACGTCTGCCTCACCGCGGACGATGCCTTCCGGGTGGTGCCCGGCTCGCACCGCAGGCCTCTCACGGACGCCGAACGCGCGGAGATCGGCCGGCTGGGCAGCGGAGAGCTGCCGGGCGAGGTGCGGGTGCCGTGCGAAGCGGGCGACGTCCTCTTCTTCAACCACCACGCGGTACACCGGGGTTCCTGCGAGAACGGCGGCCCGCGCCGGACGCTCCACATGAACCTCCAGGCCGCGGACGAACCGGTGGGCGGCCAGACCTCGTGGAGATTCATGCGCGAGCCCGGTTATCTCGAAACGGTCCATCCGACGCTGCGTGAAATGATGCGCCGCACCATCGAATGGGACGACGCGCACCCCATTTCCCGCGCCGAGGCAATGCGTCGCCTGCGGTCCAAGCGGGACATTCTCGCGCGCGACGCGAAGGTCACTCGATGAGTCAGGTATTCCGGGCCGCGTGTCACGAACTCGCGTGACTGCAAGGCCCGGACACCGCGCTGATATTTTCTTCATGCGCCCCGGAATTACCGATCGGGGATTCCTTCACAACAAAGGAGTAGGCATATGGAGAACGTTTCCTTCGAGACCGTCGAAATCGATGCTCTCACGGACGAAGAGCTCGACGAGATCGTCGGCGGCACCGCGCCCGTCATCGCCGCCGGGTGCATCTGAGCTCGCTGAGCAGACCCGTTGAGTGAGCACGGTGGCCGGGGAGGGCACCCCGGCCTACTTCCTCGACGAGGCCGACTTCCGCGCCCGGTGCGCCGCCT
>NZ_JBEXOS010000053.1:0-57676 GCF_040611655.1 Streptomyces sp. NPDC006552 | reverse complement strand
GTCCTGAAGGAGATCGACGGCAAGGCGACGAAGGCCGGCAAGGAAGCGGTGCAGTTCGCCACCGCCCAGCTCGGCAAGCCGTACGTATGGGGGGCGCAGTGCGCATCTCAGGGGCGCGGGGAACGGCGCGAGAAGCCCCACCGGGCCGCAGACGAAAACGGGGGCCGCACGCAGTGCGCCCTCCAGGGGGCGCGGGGAACTGCGCGGGAAGCCCCACCGGGACGCAGATGACCCAGGGCCGCAGACGCACGGCGAGCTGAAGGGCCGGCCAGCCCCCGGAGGGACCCGCACTACTCTGACAGGTATGGCAAACCCTCCCGGCCCCTTCGATCGTGGGCACACCGATGACCTGCTGACCTTCCTCGCGGCGAGCCCCACCCCGTACCACGCGGTGGCCACCGCGACCGCCCGGCTGGAAGAGGCCGGCTTCAAGCAGGTCGCGGAGACCGACGCCTGGGACGGCACCAGCGGAGGAAAGTTCGTGACGCGCGGCGGCGCCGTCATCGCCTGGTACGTACCGAGCGGAGCGCACCCGCACACCCCGTTCCGGATCGTCGGCGCCCACACCGACTCCCCGAACCTGCGGGTGAAGCCCCGGCCCGACATGGGCAACAGCGGCTGGCGCCAGGTCGCCGTGGAGGTCTACGGCGGCCCGCTGCTCAACTCCTGGCTCGACCGGGACCTGGGCCTGGCCGGCCGGATCTCGCTGCGCGACGGCAGCGAGCGGCTCGTCGACATCGACCGGCCCCTGCTGCGCGTACCGCAGCTCGCCATCCACCTGGACCGGTCCGTCACGGCCGAGGGCCTCAAGCTCGACAAGCAGCGGCACATGCAGCCGATCTGGGGCCTGGGCGACGACGTGCACGAGGGCGACCTGCTGGGCTTCGTCGAGGACGAGTACGGCCTGGAGCGCCGCTCGATCACCGGCTGGGACCTGATGACGTACTCCGTCGAACCCCCCGCCTACCTGGGCCGCGACCGGGATCTTGTCGCCGGGCCGCGGATGGACAACCTCCTGTCCGTGCACGCCGGTACGGCCGCGCTGGCCGAGGTGAGCGGGCGCGCCGGCGCGGACGCGCTCCCCTGCATCCCGGTCTTCGCCGCCTTCGACCACGAGGAGAACGGCTCGCAGTCCGACACCGGCGCCGACGGGCCGCTGCTCGGCGGCGTCCTGGAGCGGTCGGTCTTCGCGCGCGGCGGCTCCTACGAGGACCGGGCGCGGGCCTTCGCCGGCACGGTCTGCCTCTCCTCGGACACCGGGCACGCCGTGCACCCGAACTACGCCGAGCGCCACGACCCCACGCACCACCCCCGGGCCAACGGCGGCCCGATCCTCAAGGTGAACGTGAACAACCGTTACGCCACGGACGGCAGCGGCCGGGCCGTCTTCGCGGCCGCCTGCGAGAAGGCGGGTGTGCCCTTCCAGTCGTTCGTCTCGAACAACGCCATGCCCTGCGGCACCACGATCGGCCCGATCACCGCCGCGCGGCACGGCATCAGGACCGTCGACATCGGCGCGGCGATCCTCTCGATGCACAGCGCCCGCGAACTCTGCGGCGCCGACGACCCCTACCTCCTGGCGAACGCGCTGACGGCGTTCCTGGAGGGCTGAGTTCAGGCGGTCCGCGCCCGAGCCGTGTGATGCCGGGCGCTGCGGGTACCCGGAGGTCTCAAGTACCCACAGCGTCACACAACTTGGGAGGCGGACCTCATGAGCTTGGGAGGTTGCATCATCCTGGTCGCCGTCGGGGCGATCCTCAGCTTCGCGACCGACTGGCACATGAAGGGGGTCAACCTCGACCTGGTCGGCTGGATCCTGATGATCGTCGGTCTGATCGGCGTCTTCGTGTTCCGCAGCGTCGGACGCCGCCGGGGCGTGGTCGTACCGCAGTCCCGCACCACCGTCGTCGAGGAGGACCGGACCCGGCGCATCTGACCCGCGCCCCGGGCCCCGTGCCCGTCAGGCTCCCGGCGCGTCCATCCCGGCGAGGACCAGCGGGAGCCGGTCCGCGCCGCCCTCGGTGACGCGGACCGGGACGCCCCAGTCCTGCTGGTGCACGTGGCAGGCCGGGTACTCGTTGGCCGGGTCGTCGTCGCAGGACGCGGCCATCGCCGACACGTGCAGGACGCCCTCGGTGACCTCCGGGTCCAAGGTCAGCTCGCGGGCCAGGTCGGTGCCCGCGCCGTCGCCGGCCACGAGCAGTTCGGGCGGCGTCGCGGAGACCAGGAGCCGGGTCGAGGGCCCGTACCGGGTGTCGAGCTTCTGCCCGGCCGGTGCCTGGAAGATGACGTCCAGGGCCAGTCGGCCGCCCGCCACCTCGGTCGCGGCGCGCTGCGTGCGGTGGGCGACGGACTCGACACGGACCGCCTCCTCGGGCAGCCGCAGCCGGGTCAGCCGGTGCCGCGCCGACTCCACGACGACGATGTCCTCGCCCACCAGCACGGCGTCGCTCGGCTCCCGCAGATCCGTGGCGAGCGTGGTCACCTCCCCGGTCGCCGGGTCGTAGCGGCGCAGCGCGTGGTTGTACGTGTCCGCCACCGCGACCGAGCCGTCGGGGAGCGCGGTGACGCCCAACGGGTGCTGGAACAGGGCCTGTCCGGCCTCGCCGTCCCGGTGCCCGAAGTCGAAGAGGCCGGTGCCGACGGCCGTGTGGACGTGGCCCTCCGGGTCGACGTAGCGCAGCGCGCTGGTCTCCGCGTCCGCGACCCACAGCCGCTCCTCGGTGGCGGCGAGCCCGGAGGGCTGCGCGAACCAGGCCTCGGGGCCGGGCCCGTCGACGAGGCCCTCATTGGTCGTCCCCGCCGCGACGGCGACCGTCTTCGCCCGCGGGTCGTACGTCCACAGCTGGTGCACGCCGGCCATGGCGATCCACACCTTGCCGCCGAAGACGGCCACGTCCCATGGCGAGGACAGGTCGACCTCCAGGGCCGGGCCGCTGTCCGGCGTGCCCTGCCACCACTGGCGGCCGGTGCCCGCGACCGTGCTGACGGCCCCGCTCTCCAGGTCCACGGCGCGCAGCGCGTGGTTGACGGTGTCGGCGACGATCACGGTGCGCTCGTCGAGCAGCGCGAGGCCCTGCGGCTCGTTGAACGCGTCGGGCCCGAAGCCCCGCCGCCCGCTCCCGATCCGCCGCACGACGCTCTCCCCGTCGGCCGCCAGCTCCACCAGCTGGTGCCGGGTGGTGTCGCTGACCAGCAGGTTCCCGGACGGCAGCAGCAGCGCCTTGCCGGGAAAACGCAGGTCGGTGGCGACGGGCTCGGGTGCGACGTAGGGGCCCTCGCCGCGGTGCAGCGTCCCCTTCGCCTCGTGCTCGGCCTCCAGCTCCTCGACCAGCGTGGCGATCGCGTGCGCGTGCCCCTCACCGGCGTGCTGCGCGACGACGTACCCCTCGGGGTCGATCACGACCAGCGTCGGCCAGGCCCGCACCGCGTACTGCTTCCAGGTCGCCAGCTCGGGGTCGTCGAGCACCGGGTGCTCCACCCCGTACCGCTCGACGGCGTCGACGACCGCCGCGTGCTCGGCCTCGTGCACGAACTTCGGCGAGTGCACCCCGATGATCACGACGGTGTCCCGGTGCTTCTCCTCCAGCTCCCGCAGCTCGTCGAGGACATGCAGGCAGTTGATACAGCAGAACGTCCAAAAATCCAGCAGAACGATGCGTCCGCGCAGGTCAGCGAGGGAGTACTGCGTACCACCGGTGTTCAGCCAGCCACCCTTGCCGACCAGTTCGGGGGCGCGGACACGGGCACGGCGGGCTGCTGCGGGCGCGGAGTCGTTCATGTTTCAAGGGTGCCATGGGCGCCCTGTCGTCGAGTCCACGTGGTCCGGTACCGGGTCGTGGGCGTCGCCGGTCGTCGGGGTGCCGGTCGGTTCCAGGAGGAGGATCGCCGTGCCGGGGGCCGCGGAAGGCTTGTGCCAGGTGCCGCGCGGGACCGTGAAGACCGAACCGCGGGGCAGGACGACGGCGCGCTCACCGCCGCGCTCCCGCAACCCGAGCGTCAGCTCGCCCGCGACGACGAGGAAGAACTCGTCGGTGTCGTCGTGGACGTGCCACACATGCTCGCCCTCCGCCCTCGCGAGGCGAACGTCGTAGTCGTTCACGGACGTGACGATGCGAGGGCTCCACACGTCGTCGAAGGTGGCCAGGGCCTCGGGCAGGGAGACCGGCAGGGAGGCGGCCGCGGGGGCCGCGGGGGCCGCGGGGGCCGCGGGGGATTCCGTACGTTCCATGCGGTCATCCTGGGTCTGTTCCGCGGCCCGCACGAGTGCTAGGAATCGCATATGCCGCAAGGATCCTCGCACCGTCCTGACCGCCCGGACCGCCCCGCTCACCCGGAGCGTCCGCACCGCGTCGTCGTGATCGTCGACGAGGGAGTCAACCCGTTCGAGGTCGGCGTCGCCACCGAGCTGTTCGGGCTGCCGCGGCCCGAACTGGGCCGGGCCGCACCCCTGTACGAGCTGACCCTGTGCGCCCCGGCGCCCGACATCCGAATGAACCACGGCTTCTTCACGCTGAGCACGGCGGCCGGCCTGGACGCGGTCGACACCGCCGACACCGTGATCGTGCCAGGGCGCCCGGACAACGTCGTACCGCGCCGGCAGCCCGTACTCGACGCCCTGCGGCGCAGCCACGCGCGCGGGGCCCGGATCGCCAGCTTCTGCACCGGGGCGTTCGCGCTCGCCGAGGCCGGGCTGCTCGACGGGCGCCGGGCCACCACGCACTGGCGCTGGGCGGAGCAGTTCCGCGCGCTGCACCCCGGGGTGCTCCTCGAACCGGACGTGCTGTTCGTGGACGAGGGTTCCGTACTGACCGCCGCGGGCAGTGCCTCCGCCCTCGATCTGGGCCTGTACCTCGTGCGCCGCGACCACGGCGCCGAGGTCGCCAACTCGGTCTCGCGGCGCCTGGTCTTCGCGGCCCACCGCGACGGCGGACAGCGGCAGTTCGTGGAGCGGCCCGTGCCGCACGTGCCGGACGCCTCGCTCGCGCCGGTCCTCGCCTGGGCGCGGGAGCGGCTCGGCGAACCGGTCGCGGTCGCGGACCTGGCCGCCCGTGCCGCCGTCAGCGCCGCCACGCTGCACCGTCGTTTCCGCGCCGAGCTGGGCACGACGCCGCTGGCCTGGCTGCTCGGCGAGCGGATCGCGCTGGCCTGCCGGCTCATCGAGCGCGGTGAGGACCGGCTCGACGCGGTGGCCCGGCTCAGCGGGCTGGGCAGCGCGGCGAACCTGCGGGCGCACCTGAAGCGGTCGACGGGGCTGAGTCCCTCGGCGTACCGCGGGAAGTTCGGCCACCGGGCGCGTACGGGCTGAGGGCCCGGCCGGGCGTGTGGCCTCCGGCGTCCGCTCTACCGGAGTGATGCGCCCAGGAGGGCCTTGGTCGCCGGGGCCGCCAGGTGCTGCGGGCCGAAGGCGTCGAGCCCTTCGCGCTTACCGGTGCCGGTGCCGGTGCCGGTGCCGGTGCCGGGGAGAGCCCACACCGCACCCATGAGGTCGCGGTGGCCGTCGCCGTCCACGTCGGGGAGCCGGCAGGCCGCGCCGAACGCGTCACCCGACCCGGCGACGCCGGGCACGTCCGGTGTGCTCCGGCTGAAGCCCGCGTTCGGGACCGCACGGGGACCCGCCCGGTTCACGCCGTTCTCACCCGGACGGACCGCGCGGAGGGTCCGGACGGCGGCTTTCGGGCATTCATCTCCGTATGCGCTACGAAGTTCGGGAACGGCTCTTCGCCATCGGCGAGGACTACTGGATCGAGGACGAGAACGGCCGCAAGGCGTTCCTCGTCGACGGCAAGGCGATGCGGCTGCGGGACACCTTCCAGCTGAAGGGGCCCGACGGGCGCGTCCTCATCGACATCCACGAGAAGATGTTCGCCCTGCGCGACACGATGGTCATCGAGCGCGG
This sequence comes from Streptomyces sp. NPDC006552, assembly GCF_040611655.1. NCBI lineage: Bacteria > Bacillati > Actinomycetota > Actinomycetes > Kitasatosporales > Streptomycetaceae > Streptomyces > Streptomyces sp. NPDC006552. The sequence goes on along the minus strand of NZ_JBEXOS010000053.1, from coordinate 51,777 downwards.
CGACGAGCAGCTCGCCAAGATCAGGCACAAGCGGCTGTCGCTGCTGCGCAACCACTACCGGGTCGAACTCGTCGACGGCACCGAGCTCGACGTCAGCGGCAAGATCCTCGACCGCGAGTTCGCCGTCGAGTACGAGGGCGAACTCCTCGCGGAGATCTCGCGGCGCTGGCTGCGCGTGCGGGACACGTACGGCGTGAACGTGGTGCGCGAGGACGCCGATCCGGCCCTGATCATCGCGGTCGCGGTCTGCGTGATCCATCTCGCGGAGAAGGAGCGCGGGGACGAGGACTGAGCCGGGGCGGCCCGGCCCGCAGTCCCGGCCCGTCGCTCAGTGCGGCGGCGCGAGGCCCAGGGTGCGGTCCTTCAGGGCCGGGAACTGCTCCCGGGTGGCTCCCACCCGCGCCGGGTCGAACTCCACCCGGAGCACCTCTTCCCCGGCCCCCGCCTCGGCGAGCACCTCGCCCCACGGGTCGACCACGATGCTGTGGCCGGCCTGCGGGACACCCGCGTGCGTCCCGGCGCTGCCGCAGGCCAGCACGTACGCCTGGTTCTCCACGGCGCGCGCCTGCGCCAGCAGCGTCCAGTGCGCGCGGCGCCGCTCGGGCCAGCCGGCGGCGACGACGAGGGTCTCGGCGCCGCGGTCCACAAGGCCGCGGTACAGCTCGGGGAAGCGCAGGTCGTAGCAGGTGCTGACGCCGAGCACGGTCTCCGGGAGGCGGACGGTCACCAGTTCGTCGCCGGCGCTCATCAGCACGGCCTCGCCCTTGTCGAAGCCGAAGCGGTGGATCTTGCGGTACGCGGCGGCCGGTTCCCCGTCGGGGGAGAAGAGGAGCGCGGTGTTGTAGAGCGGCCCGTCCGGGTCGCGCTCCGGGATGGACCCGGCGTGCAGCCACACGCGCGCGTCGCGCGCCGCCTTGGCCATCGCCTCGAAGGTCGGCCCTTCCAGCGGCTCCGCCTCGTCCGCGAACAGCTCGTAGGCGAAGGCTCCGGTGGTCCATAGTTCGGGCAGCACCACGAGGTCGGCCGCACCGGCTTCGTCGCGCACCAGCGAACTGACGCGCTCCCGCCGCTCGTTGACCGATTCGTCCTCGTTTACCGCGATCTGGATGAGGGAGGCGCGCACACTACCACCGTCCTGGCATTCGAGTCGTCAACACGGGCCTACGATCGTCACACGAAAGCACTGCAGGGGTGCTACGGGCAGCGTACTGTGCCAGACCGGGGGTGCCCCCGGACCCCCACCGACGCGTCCCGACCCGCCCACCGCCTACTTCACCGCCCGTGTACGACACCGCTCGAGGGGTCCCCTTCCGTGAGTCTCCACCCCAGCCTTCAGTCCTACGCCGATGCCTGGACCCACTCCGTGGAAGCGATATCCGAGCTGGTCACACCGCTCGTCGAGGGTGAGTGGAACCGCGCGACGCCGTGCCCGGGCTGGTCGGTGCGCGACATCGTGTCCCATGTCATCGGCAACGACTGCGAGATGCTGGGCGACCCGCGGCCCATCCACACGCTGCCCCGCGACCTGTACCACGTACAGACCGAGGCGCAGCGCTACCAGGAGGTCCAGGTCGACGTCCGGCGCCACCACACGGCGCCGGAGATGGTCTCGGAGCTGGAGTACACGGTCATCCGCCGCGCGCGACAGCTGCGCAACGAGAGCCGCGACCCGGGGGCCACCGTGCGGGGCCCGCGCGGTGTGGAGGAGACCCTCGAACACTCGATGCGGCGGCGGGCGTTCGACATCTGGGTGCACGAGCAGGACCTGCGCTGGGCCCTCGGCCGGCCGGGGAACCTCGACTCCCCCGGCGCCTACGTCACCCGCGACATGCTCCTTGAGGCCCTGCCGAAGACCGTCGCCAAGGACGCGGGCGCCCCGCCGAACTGCGCGGTCGTCTTCGACGTGCACGGGCCCGTCGAGTTCCTGCGCACGGTCCGCGTCGACGCGGACGGCCGGGGCACGGTCGACGGCGCCCCCTCGCTGGGCCCGGCGGCGACGCTGGCGCTCGACTGGGAGACGTACGTGCGGCTCGCCTGCGGCCGTGTCACCCCGGACCAGGTGGCGGACCGGGTGAAGACCGAGGGCGACACGGATCTGGCCGCGGCGATCCTCGCGTCCCTGCGCGTCACGCCGTAGCCGCACCCCCCGCCCGCCCCGGGCCCTACGCGGGCACGTGCACCGAGGCGACCCGGGACGCCACGACCCGCTCCCGCTCGGCGGCCGCCGCCCGCCTGCGCAGGCGCAGGATCTGCGTGACCCCGAGCGCCTGGAGCACGTAGACCGCGGAGAAGGCGACGCGGTAGTTGTCGCCGGTGGCGTCGAGCACCACGCCCACCAGCAGCAGCGTCGTCATCGAGGCGATGAACCCGCCCATGTTCACGATGCCCGACCCCGTGCCCTGGCGCTCCGGCGGATTGGCCGGGCGCGCGAAGTCGAAGCCGATCATGGACGCGGGCCCGCACGCCCCGAGCACCACGCACATCACCACGAGCAGCCACATCGGCGCCCGTCCGGGCCAGGCGATCGGCGCCGCCCACAGCAGGGCCGTCACCCCGACCGTGCCCAGCGCCAGCGGCAGCCGGGCCGTGTGGTGGCGCGCCACGATCTGCCCGTAGACCAGCCCCACCACCATGTTGGCGAGGACCACCAGGGTCAGCAGCTCGCCCGCGGTGCCGCGCGAGAGGTCCTGTGCCTCGACGAGGAACGGCAGCCCCCACAGCAGCAGGAAGACCATCGCCGGGAACTGCGTCGTGAAGTGCACCCACAGGCCGAGCCGCGTCCCCGGCTCCCGCCAGGCCGCCGCGATCTGCCCGCGCACGTACGCGGCGCCCTTGTGCGTCGCCGGCAGCGGCGCCGGTTCGAAGCCCTCGGGGTGGTCCTTGAGGAAGAGCAGCATCAGGACGAGGACGACGACGCCCGCCACCGCGCTGCCCGCGAACGCGGCCTCCCAGCCGATGCCGTGCAGCAGCCGCGCGATGACGAGCGTGGAGACGAGGTTGCCCGCCATGCCGACGAGCCCGGCGAGCTGCGCGACCAGCGGCCCGCGCCGCGCCGGGAACCAGCGGGTGCCGAGCCGCAGCACGCTGATGAAGGTCATCGCGTCGCCGCAGCCGAGCAGCGCGCGCGAGGCGAGCGCCATGCCGTACGAGGAGGAGAAGGCGAAGCCGAGCTGTCCGACGGTGAACAGGACCACGCCGAAGGTGAGCACCTTCTTGGTGCCGAGCCGGTCGACCATCAGGCCGACGGGTATCTGCATGCCCGCGTAGACGAGCAGTTGGAGGATGGAGAAGGTGGAGAGAGCGGAGGCGTTGATGTGGAAGCGCTCGACGGCGTCGAGCCCGGCCACGCCCAGCGAGGTACGGAAGATGACGGCGACGAAGTAGACGGCGACGCCGATGGACCAGACGGTTATCGCCCGGCGGCCGCCGGGCGGGTCGCCGGGCAGGGACGAGGCGCCGGACCCCGGGGAGCCGGCGGAGGAGGCGGAGCTCATCGCACGTCCCCCCGCGCCAGGTTCTGGAACCAGCCCACGTGCCTGCGCACCACGGCGACCGCCGCCTCCACGTCCCCCGCGCCCAGCGCGTCGAGGAGTTCGCCGTGCTCGGCGAGGGTCTTGGCGATGCGGTCGGGGTGGGAGTGCATCACGGCGACGCCCATCCGCAGCTGGCGGTCGCGCAGCTGGTCGTAGAGGCGGGAGAGGATCTCGTTGCCCCCGCTGCGCACGATCTCCGCGTGGAAGCAGCGGTCGGTGGCGGCGGCGTCGGCGAACTGTCCGGCGGCGGCCTGCGCGCGCTGGGTGGCGAGCAGCTCCGCCAGGCGTTCGAGGAGCCCCGGCCGGGCCGGGACGGCCTTGCGCACCGCGTGCTCCTCGACGAGCAGCCGGGTCTCCACCACGTCCGCGATCTCCTGCGCGGAGACGGGCAGCACCAGGGCGCCCTTCTTCGGATAGAGCCGCAGCAACCCCTCGACCTCCAGCCTGAGCAGGGCCTCGCGGACCGGGGTGCGGGAGACGCCGACGGCCTCGGCCAGCTCGCCCTCGGTGAGGAGCGTGCCGCCCTCGTAACGGCGTTCGAGCACGCCGCGCTTCACGTGGTCGTAGACGCGGTCTGCTGCGGGCGGACGCTTTTCGGGAGCACGCTTTTCGGCGGCACGGTCCGCGGTGACGGTCGAGGGCATGCGCACATCATAGATACAACACGTACGCAAGGCAGGCACCGTCCATCATGCGGAACGGTGCGCGCGTGACACGTGCGAGGGAATCCTGCGCGTCGCGTGCAACCTCTCGGGCCGTTCGGCTGTCTCACCTATGCGCGTCCCGCCCAAGGGGCGGTGCATCAGGGGCACTTGGAGCGTCTAACTTGAAAACTCGCATAACGGGCATCGCCGTTCTCGCCGTGGGAACCATGCTCACCAGCGGAGCGCTGACCACCTCCGCACAAGCCGCCACGGCGCCGGCCGTACCCAAGATCGCCGCGGCCGGCGGCTTCGTGATGAACAACGGGACGGGCAAGTCCCTGTTCACCAAGGCCGCGGACACCCGCAGGTCCACCGGCTCCACCACCAAGATCATGACGGCCAAGGTGGTGCTGGCCCAGCGGGGCCTGAACCTGGACACGAAGGTCACCGTCCAGAAGGCCTACAGCGACTACATAGTGAAGAACAACGCCTCGTCGGCCCGGCTGATCGTCGGCGACAAGGTCACCGTGCGTCAGCTGCTGTACGGGCTGATGCTCCCGTCGGGCTGTGACGCGGCGTACGCGCTCGCGGACAAGTTCGGCTCGGGCTCGACGCGGGACGCCCGCGTGAAGTCCTTCCTCGGCAAGATGAACAAGGCCGCCACCGACCTGGGTCTGAAGAACACCCACTTCGACTCGTTCGACGGCATCGGCAAGGGGAAGAACTACTCGACCCCGCGTGACCTCACGAAGATCGCCTCGTCGGCGATGAAGAACTCCACGTTCCGCTCGGTCGTGAAGACGAAGTCGACGAAGCAGAAGGTCACGACGAAGTCCGGCGGCTACCGCTACATGTCGTGGACGAACACGAACACGCTGCTCGGCTCGTACTCCGGCGCCATCGGGGTCAAGACCGGCTCGGGCCCGGAGGCCGGCTACTGCCTGGTCTTCGCGGCGACGCGCAGCGGCAAGACCGTGATCGGTACGGTGCTGAAGTCGACGTCGGTCAACGCCCGCACGTCGGACGCGAAGAAGCTCATGGACTACGGCTTCAAGAAGTAGCCGCGGTTCCCTGGCGGGGCACCCCGGTCGAGGGGAGCCCCGCCAGGGGCGCGGGGAACCGCGCGCTCAGCCACGACGGAGCCGCACCGGCGACGGCGCGAGGCCACGGGGCTCTGCCCCGGACCCCGCTCCTCGATCGCCGGAGGGGCTGAGTTCAGCCGCGTAGACGCTGGGCTAGGACCAGGTGATCAGACGCTTCGGCCGTTCCAGAACCGCCGCCACATCCGCCAGCACCCTGGACCCCAGCTCCCCGTCGACCAGGCGGTGGTCGAAGGAGAGGGCCAGCGTCGTGACCTGACGGGGCTTGACCTTGCCCTTGTGCACCCAGGGCTGGAGCTTGATCGCTCCGACGGCGAGGATCGCCGACTCGCCCGGGTTCAGGATCGGCGTACCGGTGTCGACGCCGAAGACGCCGACGTTCGTGATGGTGACCGTGCCGCCCTGCATCGCCGCGGGGGACGTCCTGCCCTCCCGCGCCGTGGCCACCAACTCACCCAGTGCGGACGCCAGTTCGGGCAGCGTCTTGGCGTGGGCGTCCTTGATGTTCGGCACGATGAGCCCGCGCGGGGTCGCCGCGGCGATGCCCAGGTTCACGTAGTGCTTCTGGACGATCTCGGCCTTGCCGTCGGTCCCCTCGTCCCAGGCCGCGTTCACCTCGGGGTGGCGCTTGATCGCGACGAGCAGCGCCTTGGCGATGAGCAGCAGGGGGTTGACCCTTAGCCCCGCCATGTCCTTGTCGGCCTTGAGCTCCTCGACGAGCTTCATCGTGCGCGTCACGTCGACCGTGACGAACTCGGTGACGTGCGGCGCCGTGAACGCGGAGCCGATCATCGCCTGCGCCGTCGCCTTGCGGACGCCCTTGACCGGGACGCGGGTCTCGCGGGCCCCTTCGGGGGCGACCGCGGGCGCGGCCGGCGCGGGGGCCGGGGCCTGCGGCTGCGGCTGCGGCTGGGCCGGGACCTCGGGCGCGGGCGCCACCGCGGCGTGCACGTCCGCGCGGCTGATGATGCCGTCGGGGCTCGACGGGATCACCGCGGTGAGGTCGACGCCGAGATCCTTGGCGAGCTTGCGCACGGGCGGCTTGGCCAGCGGGCGCTGCTGGACGACCGGGGCCGCCGTGCCGTTGGCGGCCGGGGTCCCGGCGCCCTTGCGGGCCCGGCGCTTGGTCGACGTCTCGGCGACGCCGTACCCGACGAGCACGGGCTGGCGGCCCTGCGGCTCGGCGGCCGGCTCCTCGGCCTCGGGCACCGCCTGCGCGACGGGCTCGGGCGCGTCGCCCGCCACCTCGACCGCGATGATCACCTGGCCGACGTCGACGGTCGTGCCCTCGGGGAACCGCAGCTCCTTGACCACGCCGTCGAACGGGATCGGCAGTTCGACGGCGGCCTTCGCCGTCTCCACCTCGCACACGACCTGCCCGTCCTCGACGGTGTCGCCGGGCTGCACGTACCACTTGAGGATCTCGGCCTCGGTCAGGCCCTCGCCCACGTCGGGCATCTTGAATTCACGCGCCATGACTCTCAGCTCCTCTCAGTACGCAAGCGAGCGGTCGACGGCGTCGAGCACCCGGTCCAGACCCGGCAGGTACTCGTCCTCCAGGCGCGCCGGCGGATACGGCGCGTGGTAGCCACCGACCCGCAGCACGGGCGCCTCCAGGTGGTAGAAGCACCGCTCGGTGATGCGGGCGGCCAGCTCGGCGCCGGAGCCCAGGAAGACGGCCGCCTCGTGCGCGACGACCAGGTGCCGGGTCTTCTCCACGGAGCGCTGCACGGTGTCGAAGTCCATCGGCGAGATCGAGCGCAGGTCGACGACCTCCAGGGAGCGGCCCTCCTCCGCGGCGGCGGCCGCGGCCTCCAGGCAGACCTTCACCATCGGCCCGTAGGCGACGAGCGTCAGATCGGTGCCCTCGCGCGCCACGACGGCCTTGTGCAGGTCGCCGGGGACGGCCTCGGTGTCGACCTCGCCCTTGTCCCAGTAGCGCCGCTTCGGCTCGAAGAAGATCACCGGGTCGTCGCTCTGGATGGCCTGCTGGAGCATCCAGTACGCGTCCGAGGCGTTCGACGGCGAGACCACCTTCAGGCCCGGCACGTGCGCGAAGAGCGCCTCGGGCGACTCGCTGTGGTGCTCGACCGCGCCGATGCCGCCGCCGTACGGGATGCGGATGACGACCGGCGTCTTGACCTTGCCGAGCGCGCGGGCGTGCATCTTCGCCAGCTGCGTGACGATCTGGTCGTAGGCCGGGAAGACGAAGCCGTCGAACTGGATCTCCACGACCGGGCGGTAGCCGCGCAGCGCCAGGCCGATCGCGGTGCCGACGATGCCGGACTCGGCGAGCGGGGTGTCGATGACCCGCTCCTCGCCGAAGTCCTTCAGCAGCCCGTCAGTGACGCGGAAGACGCCGCCGAGCACGCCGACGTCCTCGCCCATGACGAGGACCTTCGGGTCGTTCTCCAGCGCCGTGCGCAGCGATTCGTTGATCGCCTTGGCGATCGGAAGTTTCTGTACCGCCATGACTCAGGCCTCCCCAGCCGCTTCGTCGGCGAACGACGCCTGGTAGGCGACGAACTGCGCGCGCTCCTCGTCGACGAGCGCGTGTCCGTCCGCGTACACGTTCTCGAAGATCGCCAGGTGGCCCGGGTCCGGCATGGCCCGGACGACATCGCGCACCCGCTTGCCCAACGCCTCGCTCTCGGCGTCGAGTTCCGCGAAGAAACCCTCATCCGTGTCGGTCCGGGCCTCGAGGTAGGTGCGCAGGCGCAGGATGGGGTCCTTCGCCTCCCACGCCTCGCGCTCCTCGTCGGCCCGGTACTTGGTCGGGTCGTCGGAGGTGGTGTGCGCGCCCATGCGGTAGGTGAACGCCTCGACCAGGGTCGGACCCTCGCCGTTGCGCGCCCGCTCCAGCGCCCACCGGGTCACGGCGAGGCAGGCGAGCACGTCGTTGCCGTCGACCCGCACGCCCGGGAAGCCGAAGCCCTGCGCGCGCTGGTACAGCGGTACGCGCATCTGGCGCTCGGTCGGCTCGGAGATGGCCCACTGGTTGTTCTGGCAGAAGAAGACCACCGGCGCGTTGTAGACCGCGCCGAAGTTGAAGGCCTCCAGGACGTCGCCCTGGCTGGAGGCGCCGTCACCGAAGTACGCGATGACCGCCGAGTCGGCGCCGTCCTTGGCGACCCCCATGGCGTACCCCGTCGCGTGCAGCGTCTGGGAGCCGATGACGATCGTGTAGAGGTGGAAATTGTTGCTGTTGGGGTCCCAGCCGCCGTGGTTCACGCCGCGGAACATGCCGAGCAGGTTGGTCGGGTCGACCCCGCGGCACCAGGCGACGCCGTGCTCGCGGTAGGTCGGGAAGACGTAGTCGTCCTCGCGGGTGGCCCGCCCGGAGCCGATCTGGGCGGCCTCCTGGCCGAGCAGCGACGCCCACAGGCCCAGCTCGCCCTGGCGCTGCAGGGCGGTGGCCTCGGCGTCGAAGCGGCGGGTGAGGACCATGTCGCGGTACAGGGCGCGCAGCTCGTCGTCGGTGATGGCGTCGACGTACGCGTCGTACTCGGCGTTCCTGACCCGCTCGCCCGTGGGGCTCAGCAGCTGGACCAGCTCGGGCTGCGCCGCCGCGGCGGCCCGGCCGGCGGCTTTCCTGGGGGCCTTCTTCGCGGCAGCCCGCTTGCGCGGCGGCTGTGCCTTCTGCGCGGCGGCAGTGCCGTCAGCACTGTCTACGGTCACGTGTGCTCCTCCGTCGGTCCGGCCCCCGGGATTGCCGGATGACCAGTCGGCTCGGCTCGCCTGATCCGTCCACGCACGGGGTGGGTGCGGTGGAGCCGGGTTCAGGCGTGAGTGGAAAGAACGAATACAACCTGTGCTCCGGCAAGCACCCTTCACCCAGCACGTTACCCAGTGCGCCACACATCTGCGAAACCCCGTCTGACCTGCGATTTTGCTTGGATATCCAAGTAATTCACTGCTTGGATGTCCACGTATGCGCGGGGAAGACGAAGCTCCGCAGGTCACAGCCGTGGACTGAGCCCTGGTCACAGCCTGGCAGGGGGCCGGAACACCGGCACGTTATCCCGCTCACCCTGGGCGCGGGAAGAGCCGGTGTGTGAGACTGCATACGTGCGCGAAGACGGAAAAATCACGGTATTTCTCCTCGATGACCACGAGGTGGTGCGTCGAGGCGTACACGAGCTGCTCTCCATCGAGGACGATATCGAGGTGGTCGGCGAGGCCGGTACGGCCGCCGACGCCCTGGTGCGCATCCCGGCGACCCGGCCCGACGTCGCCGTCCTGGACGTGCGCCTGCCGGACGGCAGCGGCGTCGAGGTGTGCCGGGAGATCCGCTCCCAGGACGAATCGATCCAGTGCCTGATGCTGACCTCGTTCTCGGACGACGAGGCCCTCTTCGACGCGATCATGGCCGGCGCGTCCGGCTACGTACTGAAGGCGATCCGGGGCAACGAGCTGCTGACGGCCGTCCGCGACGTCGCCGCGGGCCGTTCGCTGCTCGACCCGGTCGCCACCGCCCGGGTCCTGGAGCGGCTGCGCGACGGCGGCCGCAGCAAGGACGACGACCGGCTCGCGGGCCTCACCGAGCAGGAGCGCAAGATCCTCGACCTGATCGGCGAGGGCCTGACCAACCGCGCGATCGGCGAGCGCCTCCACCTCGCCGAGAAGACGATCAAGAACTATGTCTCCAGCCTCCTGTCCAAACTCGGCATGGAGCGCCGCTCGCAGGCCGCGGCCTACGTGGCGCGCATGCAGGCGCAGAGACAGCACTGAGCGACCGCCCAGCGCGGCGCCGGCCAGGGACTTACGTCCTCTGTGGTGGGGGCGGGATGCCCTTCTGCCGGCCCCCGCCGGGATCGCAGAGTGGTGACATGCCCTCTCAGACGCAGCCGCAGGACATCGAGCGCGGCTTCGAACTGCTCGCCCGGGTGAACTACGGGCGGGTGGCCACCAGCATGCGCGCGCTGCCCTTCCTGGCCGCCGCCCGGCACATCGTGGCGGACGGGCGGCTCCTGCTGCGCCTGCACCGCGGCTACGGGTACCACCTGGCCTGCGTCGGCGGCGTCGTCGCCTACGGGGCGGACAATCTGGCCGACCCGGCGCCGAACGCGGCCGGCGGGGACGAGGGCCAGTGGTCGGTGCAGTGCGTCGGCACCTGCGAGCAGGTCGAGCCGGCCACCACCGAGCTGGAACTCTTCGGGCCCGCTCCGCACTTCGCCGACGGCGAGCTGTTCGACCCGGTGTACCTGCGCGTGCACCCGCAGTTCGTGACCGTGCACGAACTGCGGGGCGGCTCGGCGCGCACGCCACGCCCGTAGGGGCGCTCGGGCGGCCGACCGGCCCTCAGGACGGGTACCGCGGCGCGGGCCGGGGCCGGTGCGGTCTCAGCCGCCGCCGCCGACGACGCCCGCCGCGTCGCCCGCGCCGGTCTCGCCACCGGCGTCACCGCCGCCGACGTCACCGCCTCCGCCGCCGGTCGCCGTGTTCGTCGGGGTCGGCGTCTGCGGCTGCGACGCCGTCGGGGTGTCCTGGTCGCTCGGCTCGCCGCTCGGCTCCGTCGGCTGGTCGCTCTGCGTCTGCGACGGCGTCTGATTGCCGGCGGTGGGCCGGTACGAGGGCGTGTAGTCGCCCTGGCCGCCCGTCCCGTCGCCGGTGTCCTGCGTCTCGTCCTCGCTCGCGCTGTCGTCGGCCGACTTGCTCGGCTTGTCCTTCTTCTCGGACTGCGAGGCGGTCGGGGAGTGCTTGGTGCCGCCTCCTCCGTTGTCGCCGTTGCTCGCGTTCAGGGCGAGGGCGACACCCACCGCGATCGCGACCACCGCGAGCACCGCGAAGATCCACAGCTTGCCCCGGCCGCCGCCGCGGGTGCCGTGGCCGTCGAAGCCGCCGTCGTCACCCGGCGGGCGCAGCAGCGGCTGCGCGGCCGTGCCGTGGTCGCCGGGGTGGGGCAGCGCGGTGGTGCCGGCCAGACCCATCGCCGCGGTGCCGCCGCCCTCGTGCACGGCGTCGACCGGGCCGGTGTTCCAGGTGCCGGTGTGGCCGCCCTGCTCGTACAGCATCGACAGGCCGTACTGGACGAGCCCGCGCATCTCCTCGGCCGTCTGGAACCGGTCGTCCGGGTCCTTGGCCAGCGAGCGCATGACGAGGCCGTCCAGCTCCGGCGGGGTGGCGTCCGAGACCTGCGAGGGCGGCACCGGGATGTCCTGGACGTGCTGGTAGACGACCGACAGCGGCGTCTCACCGGTGAAGGGCGGGCGCAGCGCGAGCAGCTCGTAGAGCAGGCAGCCGGTCGCGTACAGGTCGGAGCGGTGGTCGACGGCCTTGCCGAGGGCCTGCTCGGGGGAGAGGTACTGGGGCGTGCCCATGACCATGCCGGTCTGCGTCATCGTGGACTGCGCGCCGTGCAGGGCGCGGGCGATGCCGAAGTCCATCACCTTCACCGCGCCGGTGTGGGTGATGATCACGTTGGCGGGCTTGATGTCGCGGTGCACGATGCCGTGCTGGTGCGAGTAGGCGAGCGCCTCCAGGACACCGGAGACGATGATCAGGGCCTGCTCGGGGCCGGGCGCCTCCGCGTTCAGGAGCAGGTCGCGGATGGTGCGGCCCTCGACCAGCTCCATGACGATGTACGGCACGGTGCTGCCGTTCACGTAGTCCTCGCCGGAGTCGTAGACCGCGACGACCGCGTGGTGGTTCAGGCCGGCGACGGACTGTGCCTCGCGGGTGAAGCGGGCCTTGGAGACCGGGTCCTCGGCGAGGTCGGAGCGGAGCAGCTTGACGGCGACGGTGCGCCCGAGGCGCACGTCCTCGGCCGCGAAGACCTCGGCCATGCCGCCCCGGCCGAGCCGGTGCGTCAGCCGGTACCGGCCGTCGCCGACCAGCCCGCCGTTCCCCCACATCTCCGGCGCATCCGACATACCGCCGCCAGTCGCCTCGGGGTCGGACGGGCCCTGAGCGCGCTGCTGCTGTGACATCAGTCCTCGCCGTCGTTTCTGTCCGTGCCGCTGTTGCCGCCGGAACCCTGCGTCGGAGTACGCGCGATGCCGAACTACGGTCTCCGTCGGGTCACGCTACAGGCTCCGGCCGCGCCACCGTTCCGAGATGGACCGGACATCAAACCCGTTGCCGTGCAGGCCTTGCAAATCGTGCGCGCAATTTCCGCACCCGGCCGGTGACCGTCCCGGGGGCCTGTCCCGCCCCGGTCCCGCCCCGGTCCTGTAACGCTTGCGCGACGCTTCCCGCCCGTACGGTCACGGAACGGGCATCGAGCTTGACGTGCCGGTGCCCTCGGGCAGACTTGGCCGGGAATAGCTGAATTCGATCACCGGCCGCGCCGACGCGGGGCGCGATGGGGGACGTAGAAGATGAGCCAAGACGGCGCCGCCGGCGGGCGGTACGCGGGGCGTTCCGTGGCGGGCGGGCGGTACCAGCTGCGGGACCTGCTCGGCCAGGGCGGCATGGCCTCCGTGCACCTCGCGCACGACACCCGGCTCGACCGCGCCGTCGCCATCAAGACTTTGCACACGGAACTGGGCCGGGAGGACGCGTTCCGCCAGCGCTTCCAGCGTGAGGCCATGTCCGTGGCCAAGCTCACGCACACGAACATCGTCTCGGTCTTCGACTCCGGCGAGGACGACATCGACGGGACCATCACCCCGTACATCGTCATGGAGTACGTCGAGGGCCTCCCGCTCGGCTCGGTGCTCGACCAGGACGTGCGGCAGTACGGTGCGATGCCCGCCGACAAGGCGTTGAAGATCACGGCCGACGTGCTCGCGGCGCTGGAGATCAGCCACGAGATGGGCCTGGTCCACCGCGACATCAAGCCGGGCAACGTGATGATGACGAAGCGCGGCGTCGTCAAGGTCATGGACTTCGGCATCGCCCGCGCCATGCAGTCCGGCGTCACGTCGATGACGCAGACCGGCATGGTCGTCGGCACCCCGCAGTACCTCTCGCCCGAGCAGGCCCTGGGCCGCGGCGTGGACGCCCGCTCCGACCTGTACTCGGTCGGCATCATGCTCTTCCAGCTGGTCACCGGCCGCCTCCCGTTCGAGGCGGACTCGCCGCTGGCCATCGCCTACGCCCACGTCCAGGAGGAGCCGGTCGCTCCGTCCTCGATCAACCGGGCGCTGCCGCCGGCCATCGACGCGATCGTGGCCCGCGCCCTCAAGAAGAACCCGAACGAGCGCTTCCCGAGCGCGGTGGCGATGCGGGACGAGTGCCTGCGCGTGGCCCAGTCGCTCGCCCCGGCCGCGCCCAGCATCGTGCCGGGCGCCCAGACGTCGAGCGGGGCGGGGGTCTCCTCGGCCGTCTTCCCGCCGATCGACCAGAGCGGGGCGCCGCTGTCGGGCCCGGTCCAGACGCCGTACCAGCCGACGCCGCAGCCGAACCCGTACGGGGCGCCGACGCCGCAGCCCGGGTACGGCTACCCGCAGCAGGGCGGTTACCAGACCCCGGCGCCCCACTCGCCGTACGCGCAGACGGGTCAGCAGACCCCGCCGCCGTACAACCCCGCGCCGCAGCCGGCGACGACCACGCAGGGCTCCGGCGGCGGCCGCAACAAGACGGCGATCATCGCGTCGATCGTCGTCGCGCTCGTCGCCATCGGCGGCCTGGTGACGGTCCTGACGCTGAACAACGGCGGCGGCGACGACCCGGGCGGCTCCGACAAGCCGTCCTCGTCGGCGGTGGCCGGACACCGGGGCCCGGACCTGACGAAGACGATCGAGACGGACGAGTGCACCGAGCCCTACAACGGCTCGGACGACGAGAACAAGATCAAGGTCCCGGACTTCTACCTCAAGAACATCGACTCGGTGAAGGCCTGTTTCCGGGCCGCCGGGTGGATCGCGAACGAGAAGCCCGTCGACGAGAACACCTACGGCGAGGGGTCGGTCATGAGCCAGAGCCCCGCGGCGGGCACCGAGATCGATCCGGACGACGTGAAGATCCAGCTCCAGGTCTCGACGGGCAACCCGCCCGGCTGACCGGAGGGCGGCTCGCCGCGAATCCGCGAAAGGGGCCCGGTCCGCGCATCTCGCGCGGGCCGGGCCCCTTCTCGTACGGGTATTTATGCTCCGGGCGGGGCCTACAGGTACGGGCCGCCGGAGCGGCCCATCGTGCGGGGGTCCTCGCTGTCCTCGTCGTCACCGCCGCCGACGCCGGGCGGCAGCGCGCGGCGCATCTGCTCCAGCTGGGCGCGGGCCGCCATCTGCTGGGCGAAGAGCGTCGTCTGGATGCCGTGGAAGAGGCCCTCCAGCCAGCCCACCAACTGCGCCTGCGCGATCCGCAGCTCCGCGTCGCTCGGCGTCGTGTCGTCGGTGAAGGGCAGGGAGATCCGCTCCAGCTCCTCGACCAGTTCGGGCGCGAGGCCGTCCTCCAACTCCTTGACCGAGCTGGCGTGGATCTCCTTGAGCCGCTGCCGGCTCGCCTCGTCCAGAGGAGCCGCCCGGACCTCTTCCAGCAGCTGCTTGATCATGCTGCCGATGCGCATCACCTTGGCGGGCTGTTCCACCATCTCCGTCACCGGGACCTCGCGGGCATCGTCGTCTCCGCCGCCGCCGAGAGCCATTCCGTCCTGGCCCATGACCAGGATCTGGGGGTTCTCCGGCGACCGTTCGTTCCTCGGCATCTCCATGCAGCCATTCTGTCGCACCCCACTGTCACACCTTGGTGGTGCCCCCGCCGCGGGTTGATCCACCCTGTTGGGTCCGGCCACATCCGGCGTGCCCGTTCTATGGGCCTATGTGAGGCTTGGCGCAGGGCATCGGGGACCGGGCGGAAGCGAAGGGGACGGCCATGCAGGGGACGGCCATACGGTGGCTCCGCCGGGCAGCGGCCGGGTGCGCGGTGTGTCTGCTGGCGGGGGGCGCGCTGATGCCGGTGCCGGGGGCGTACGGGGCCGAGCCCGCGCGGCACGGGCCGCTCGCCGGGAGCGGTGCCCTGCCGGGGCGGTACGCGGCGCTGTACGACACCGAGCCCGCGCCGCGCGGGTCGCTCGCCGGAAGCAGCGCCCAGCCAGGGCCGTATGCCGTCCCGTACGCCGCGGAGCCTTCGCCGCACGGGTCACTCACCGAGAGCAGCGCCCTGCCGGGGCCGTACGCCGCCGAGCCCGCGCCCCACGGGTCGCTCGCCGGGAGCCGGGCCGGGGTGGGGCGCACGCCACCGGGGCGGCCGCCGGTGCCCGCCACCGACTTCGACGAACCCGTCCTTCCACCGCCGCCCACGCCCGCTTCCACGCCGACGGCCCAGCCCTCCGAGCAGCCGGCCGCCGACCGGCCCGCCGCCGACCGGCCGGCCACGGCCGCGCGCGACACCGAGCCCCTCGTGAACGTCGTCCCGCTGGGCGCCGGGCTGCTGCTGCTCGGGCTCGGCATCGGCTTCCTGGCGCTGCGGCTGCGACGGTAGGGCCGGGCCGGGCGCGGGGCCGGGTCCGCCGGGGCTACTGGCGGGTGAGCAGGACCTTGCCGATGTGGCCGCTCTCCTCCAGAACCCGGTGGCCTTGCGCGGCATCACTCATGGGCAGCCGCTGGTCCACGATCGGCCGCACGTGCCCGCCCTCGATCAACGGCCAGACATGCTCCCGCACCGCCGCGACGACCGCCGCCTTCTCCGCGAGCGGCCGGGCCCGCAGCGTGGTGGCGGTGATGGCGCCGCGCTTGCCGAGCAGCGTGGCGATGTTCAGCTCGCCCTTGACGCCGCCCTGCATCCCGATGATGGCGAGCCGGCCGTTGATGGCGAGCGCGTCGACGTTGCGGTTCAGGTACTTGGCGCCCATGTTGTCGAGGATGACGTCGGCGCCGGCGCCGTCCGTGGCCGCCTTGATCTCCGCCACGAAGTCCTGCTCGCGGTAGTCGATCAGGATGTCCGCGCCCAGCTCCGCGCAGAAGTCGAGCTTCTTGCGGCTGCCCGCCGTGACGGCGACCTTCGCGCCGACCGACTTCGCGAGCTGGATCGCCATGGTGCCGATACCGCTGGAGCCGCCGTGCACGAGGAACGTCTCGCCCGGACGCAGCTGGGCGATCATGAAGACGTTCGACCACACCGTGGAGGTCACCTCGGGCAGCGCGGCGGCCGTGACCAGGTCGAGCCCCTTCGGCACCGGCAGCAGCTGCCCGGCCGGGACGACGACCTTCTCGGCGTACCCGCCGCCCACGAGCAGCGCGCACACCTCGTCACCCGCGGACCAGCCCGAGACTCCGGGGCCGACCTCGGCGATCCGGCCCGCGCACTCCAGACCGGGGTAGGGGGAGCTGCCGGGCGGCGGGCTGTAGAAGCCCTGGCGCTGGAGGAGATCGGCGCGGTTGACGGCGCTGGAGACCACCTCGACCAGGACTTCGCCCTCGCCGGGTACGGGATCGGGGACCTCCGCCCAGACGAGCGCCTCGGGTCCACCGGGTTCCGGGATCGTGATCGCATACATGGCCGCGAGGCTACTCCGGTCCCCACCCGGAACCCGGCGGCTGTCAGTCCTGCGGCAGCGGTTTCGAGTCTTGGAAGGCCTGGCTCGTCGGCGTGACGCGCACGATGGTGATGAGCCGGTCGGTGAGTTGCAGCGCCCCGATGGCCTTGTCGTCGTAGCCGAGCACGCGGTGTCCTCGTACGACGCTGACCACCAGGTCGTCCGTCTCCCGCGGCTTCAGACCGACCTCGGCCTTTATCACCGGCCGCTCGATCAGATCGAGGCCGCTGCCCTTCTGGATGAGGTCCTCCAGGACCATCCCCGCGTGCGGGCTGAGCACCGACAGGCCCAGCAGGCGGCCCGCCGCGCTGGCGCTGGTGATGACCGCGTCGGCGCCGGACTGGCGCAACAACTGCGCGTTCTCCTCCTCGCGCACGGCGGCGACGATCTTCGCGCCCCGGTTCAGCTGCCGTGCGGTGAGCGTCACCAGGACGGCCGTGTCGTCGCGCTGGGTGGCGATGATGATCTTCCGGGCGCGCTGCACCTCGGCCTGCCACAGGACGTCGCTGCGGGTCGCGTCCCCCGTGACGCCCGCGTAGCCGAGGCTGTTGGCGGCCTCGATGACCTTGCTGCTGGGGTCGACCACGACGACCTGCTCGGGCTTCAGACCGGTCGCGCAGACGGTCTCCACCGCGCTACGGCCCTTGGTGCCGAAGCCGATGACGACAGTGTGGTCTCGCAAGTTGGACCTCCAGCGGTTCAAGCGCCATTCCTCCCGGGTCCGTTCGGTGAGGACTTCGAGCGTGGTGCCGACCAGGATGATCAGGAAGAGCACACGCAGCGGCGTGATGAGGAAGATGTTGGTGAGCCGCGCCCCGTCGCTGACCGGCGTGATGTCGCCGTAGCCCGTGGTGGAGAGGGTGACGGTCGCGTAGTAGAAGGCGTCGAGGAGGTCGACCGTGCCGTCGGAGTTGTCGTTGTAGCCGTCACGGTCGAGCCAGACGAGCATCGCGGTCAGGACGAGTACCGCGAGCGCCATCAGGACCCGGCGGGCGACCTGGCGCAACGGACGCTCGACGATGCGGCGGGGCAGCTTCACCCGATACGTCGTCGTCTTCTCGTCGGCTTGGCGCGCCATGACGTCATGGCCGGCCAGTTTCACGTGAAACACCCTTCGTCGCCCGCCGAGTTGCCCGCTGCCTGCGTCCCGGCCCGCGCGGTGGTCAGGGTCGCGTGGCCCATGGTGTCGTGCGGGGTTTGTTCACCGACGTGCGGGGGGTCTTGCGGGGGGTTCTGTGAGGTGTCCTGCGGGGCGGGTGCGTCGGGGGGCTGCGTGGCTGCGGCGGGGGTGGGCTCGGGTGCGGCGGGGGTGGGCTCGGTTGCTCCCGGGGCGGGGTCGGGGGATGTCTTGGGGTCGGGGGTGGCCTGGGCGTCTTGGGGGGCAGGGCTTTGGGCGTTCTGCTGGGTCGGGGCCTTGGGGGTGCCCGGGGTGGTGGGGATGCCCGGGGTGGTGGGGGTGCCCGGGGTGGTGGCCGTCGTCCTGAACGGGGTCGCGGGCACGCCGAGGGCGTCACCCGTCGCCGCCCCCCACGACCAGGGCAGATCGATGATCTCGACCTCGTGCCCCTCCTGCGCGCCGCCGGGCGGCACGACCGCGAGCCCGTCCGCGGCGGCGACGCCCCGCAGCATGGCCGGGCCGTTGTAGTGCAGCGGCACCGCCCAGTCGTGGCCGCTGTCACCGTCCTGGCGCAGGACGACGGGGACGAGCCGGGTGTCGTGCGGGTGCCCCTGGACGGAACTGTGCAGGGGAGCCCCGTACGGCGCCTCGTCCCGGACACGCCCCGCGAGCGCCCGCAGCAACGGCTCGGCGAGTGTGAGCAGCCCGGAGACCGCGGCCAGCGGATTGCCGGGCAGCCCGACGAGGTACTGGCCCGGCTTGATCCGCGCGAGCAGCATCGGGTGGCCGGGGCGCACCGCGACCCCGTCCACGAGGAGTTCGGCGTCCAGGGCGCGCAGCGTCGGGTGCACGTGGTCGACCGGGCCGGACGCGGTGCCTCCCGTGGTCACGACGAGGTCCGTCTTGGCTCCGCGGACCGCCCTGAGCAGCGCCTTCGCGTCGTCGCCGATCCTGCGTACGGCGGTCACCTCGACGCCCAGCGCGCGCAGCCAGTGCGGCAGCATCGGGCCGAGCGCGTCCCGGATGAGACCTTCGCGGGGGAGCCCGGAGGCCAGCAACTCATCCCCCAGTACGAGGACTTCGGCGCGCGGCCGGGGATGGACCACCAGCTCGTCGTAGCCGGCCGCCGCCGCGAGACCGAGGACGGCCGGGGTGACCAGGCCGCCCGCGGGCAGCAACAGGTCACCGCTGCGGCACTCCTGCCCGCGCGGCCGGATGTCCTGGCCGTGCGCGACGCGGCGCATGGGATGCAACTGTCCCTTGTCGTCCATCCGTCCGTGCTCGCTGCGGATCACGGCGGTGGTGTCGGCGGGGATACGCGCACCGGTCGCGATCGTCGCGGCCTCACCGTCGGCCAGCGACGCGAGTCGGGCGTGCCCGGCGAGGATGCCTTCGTCGCGTACGGACCAGGGGCCCGGCCCGGCCACGGCCCAGCCGTCCATCGCGGACGTGTCGAAGGAGGGCAGGTCGGTGAGGGCGGTGAGCGGGACGGCCAGGACGAGGCCGAGGGCCTGGTCGAGGGGGACGCGCACGGCGCCGCGGGGGAGTGCGGTGGGCTCCGCGAAGTCGGCCAGAAGGGCGTCGGCGAGGGGGCGTTCGGTACGTCCGGCCGGTTCCGCATGCCGGACCCCGGTCCGCGCTTCGGCGGCGTCGGCCCGGTGCCGGGCAGCGCGCAGACCCGCCTCGTGGGCCAACCGCCGGGCCGCGGGCCAGGCCGTCGCGGGAGGGTGCTCGGTGGCGGCGGGCGGAGCGGCCGACCGGGGAGGGGGCGCGGTAGCGGTAGCTGGCGTGGAGGTGGGTCCGGCGGAGGCGGAGGTTCGGGTGCCCCTGTCGCTCGCGGCTCGGGGGTCACTCCAGCTGCCCCGGCCGGCGCGGCTGCCCTGTTCGTCACGGCCGTCATGGCTATCTCGGTGGTCGCGGTCGTCGCGGTCGTCGCGGTCGTCGCGGTTGTCGCGGTCGTCACGTTGGTCGCGGTTGTCACGGCTGTCACGGCTGTCGCCAGTGCCTCGGCCGTCACGACCACCCCGGCTGTCCCGGCCGCCCCGGTTGTCGTTGGCCAGGGCGAGCGCCTCGTCGAGGTCGCTGTCCAGGCTGTCCGCGCCGTCCGACCCGGCAACGGGCCGGGCCTGGGCCGCCCGTCCCTCGTGGTCACTCATTGCGCGTCTCGTCCCGCGTCCGGCGCAACGGCACCCGGCCCGCTCTCGGCATTACCCGGCTCAGCAGCGCCTCGCCCGCCCGCGGCAGCACCCGGCTCCGGGTCACCGGACCCGGCAACACCCGGCGCAACGGCACCCGCCCCACCCGCGACAACGCCCCCGGCCTCCCCGGACTCGGCCCCTCCGGACTCGGCCTCCCGGGCCCACCTCTCGGCGAGCGCGACCGCCTTGGCCGCGGCGGCGGCGACCGCCTCGCGGCCGCCGCCCGCCTGTGCCGCCGCGTACCCGACGAGGAACGTCGTCAGGGGCGCCGCGGGGCGGGCGACCCCGTGCGCGGCGTCGCGGGCGAGGTCGAGCAGGACGCCGGTGTCGACGTCCAGGTCGAGGCCCAGTTCGTCCTTGGCTGCGGAGATCCATTCATCCAACACGTGCCCATGCTCCCTGATCCGTGACCGAGCGGCGGCGATGTCGTCCCAGGTGTCGCAGTCGAACGACGCGACGGGGTCGGTGATACGGGTGAGCTTCAGGTTCCGGACCAGCAGCCGCAGGGGCAGGCCGGTGAGGGCGCCGTGCTCGGTGCGCAGCGCGGCCAGGACCCGGCGCAGGGCATCTGTCCGGTACACCGCCACCAGGGGTTGATCACGGCCGTCGCCGTCCGTGAGCAACGCCCCGTCGACGTCCTGCGTGTCATCCCTGGCGTCGAGCGTGTCGAGCAGCGTCCGCACGGTCCGCTCCCCCAGGAACGGCAGATCGGCGGAGAGCACGACGACGCTCTGCGCCCACACCCCGCGGGCTGCCCCCGCCGCCTGCCGCTCCAGGGCTCCGATCCCCGCGTCCAACGCGGCGAGCGGGCCCCCGCCGGGCGGCTCCTCGCGCGCCCAGACCACGGGCCGCGCGGTCGGCCGCGGCTCGGCGACCACGACCGTCGCGCGGGCCCCGGCACAGGCCGAGAGGACCCGGTCGAGCAGCGCCCGGCCACCGACCCGCACCCCGGGCTTGTCCGCGCCGCCCAGCCGTCGCGCGGCGCCCCCGGCGAGGACGACGGCGTCGTGGGCAGGGGCGTCACGGATCGGCCCGGCGGGTGCGGTCATCCCCTGAGTATGGGCGCACCGGCGATCATTGCCACCCCCCGCGGAACGGTGCCGGGGCGGCGGATCACCTGACCGTCACAGGCGCGTGCCCGCCGCTGCCCGCTGTCCGGACTGCCTCGCTCCTGGTACCCGTCTGCCTCGCTCAGAGGGTGCGCAACAGCACCGCGGGCTGTTCCACGCAGTCCGCGACATATCGCAGGAAGCCGCCCGCCGTACCGCCGTCGCACACCCGGTGGTCGAAGGTGAGCGAGAGCTGGACCACCTGGCGGACCGCCAACTCCCCCTCGTGCACCCAGGGCTTGGGAACGATCCGGCCGACACCGAGCATGGCCGCCTCGGGGTGGTTGATGATCGGCGTGGACCCGTCGACCCCGAACACCCCGTAGTTGTTCAACGTGAAGGTGCCACCGGTGAGTTCCCGGGGTGTCAGCGTCCCGGCCCGCGCCGCGTCCGTGAGCCGCGCGAACTCGCCGCTCAGCGATTCCGCGCCGCGCGCGTGGGCGTCCCGGACCACCGGTACGACCAGCCCGCGCGGGGTCTGCGCGGCGAAACCGAGGTGCACCTCGTCGAACCGCACGACCTCGCGGCGCTCCATGTCGACCGTGGCGTTGAGCTCCGGGTAGCGGGCGAGCGCCACCGTGCAGATCCGGGCCAGCAGCGCCAGCACGGAGATCTTGGGCCCGGCGGACGGACCCGTCGCGGAGTTCATCGCCACGCGCGCGTGCATGAGCGCCGTGGCGTCGGCGTCCACCCAGCAGGTCGCGTCGGGTATCTCGCGCCGGCTGCGGGAGAGCTTGTCGGCCACGGCCCCGCGCACACCCCGCAAGGGGGTGCGGTGGCCCTCCGCGCCCGGGGCGCGGTCTCCGGCCGTGAGGGGAGCCTGGGGGAGCTGGGAGGACGCAGGCCTTTCAGGGGCTCGGGTGACCTCGGCGGCGTCCACATCGGCCAGGGCCGCCATGGCACGCTCCACGTCCGACCGGAGGATGAGGCCGTCGGGACCGGAACCGGCTACCTCCCGCAGGTCGAGACCGCCCTCCCTGGCGAGCTTGCGAACGAGCGGCGAGATGACGGGCACGGGTCCGCCTCCCCTGACGCCCGCCACGGAGGACGCACCAGCGCCCGCGCCCACCCCTGCGGACGCCCCACCCGAGGCCGGCCCTGTCGGCACCGACACGGGACGGGGAAGGACCGACGCGGCCTGCTCACCGGCTGCCGCCTCACCCGGCGCCGCGACCCCGGCCGCCGCACCTCCGGCCCAGGAACCCACGGGGGCCGTGCCGACAGGGGCCGCACCGATCCCGACCGGGCCGGGCCCCGTCCGGACCCGCCTGCGCCGGGCCGGCGGCGCCGCGGTCCCGTACCCCACCAGCACGTTCCCGGAGCCCTCGGCCCCACCTGGTGCCGCGCTCCCGCCCGGATCTCCCACGGCGCTCCTGGACGAACTGCCCGTGCCCCCCTCCCCCGGTCCGGCCTCGGCTCCTCCGGCCAGGCCGTCCGTGACGCCCCCGGTAGGCCCCTCGGCCAAGCCCTCACCCGCACCTGCCGCACCGACCGCCACCGTCACCAACGGCGCCCCCACAGGAAGTTCGGTCCCCTCCTCCCCGAAGCGCGCCGTGACCACACCTCCGTAGGGACACGGCACCTCGACCATCGCCTTGGCGGTCTCCACCTCGACGACGGGCTGGTCGACGGCGACCACGTCACCGACGGCCACCAGCCACCGCACGATCTCCGCCTCGGTGAGCCCCTCCCCGAGGTCGGGCAGCCTGAACTCCAGAACCTGCGCCATCAGCCCGATCCCCTCACTGGTCCCACTGGAGCCGCGCGACCGCGTCCAACACCCGGTCCACGCCGGGCAGATGGTGCCGTTCCAGCATCGGCGGCGGGTACGGAATGTCGAATCCGGCCACGCGCAGCACCGGCGCCTCCAAGTGGTGGAAGCAGCGCTCGCTCACGCGCGCGGCGATCTCCCCGCCGGGTCCGCCGAAACCGGCCGACTCGTGCACGACCACCGCGCGCCCGGTACGGCGCACGGAGGCGGTGACCGTCGCGTCGTCGAACGGCACCAGTGAGCGCAGGTCGACCACTTCGAGGTCCCAGCCCTCCGCGCGGGCCGCCTCGGCCGCCTCCAGGCAGACGGGCAGCGAGGGGCCGTACGTGAGGAGCGTGGCGCTGGTCCCGGGGCGGCGGACCACTGCCGTGCCGATGGGTTCGACGGGTGCCGGCGCCTCGGGGTCCCAGGCGTCCTTCGCCCAGTAGAGCCGCTTGGGCTCCAGGAAGACCACCGGGTCGTCGGAGGCGATCGACTGCCGCAGCAATCCGTACGCGTCCGCCACGGTGGCCGGGGTGACGACGGTCAGGCCTGGCGTCGCCATGTAGTACGCCTCGGAGGAGTCGCTGTGGTGCTCCACCCCGCCGATGCCGCCTCCGTAGGGCACGCGCACGGTGATGGGCAGCGGCATGGCGCCCCCCGTGCGGTTGCGCATCCGTGCCACGTGGGAGATCAGCTGTTCGAAGGCGGGGTATGCGAAAGCGTCGAACTGCATCTCCACCACAGGCCGCAGCCCGTACATCGCCATCCCGACGGCGGTGCCGAGGATGCCGGCCTCCGCGAGCGGCGTATCGGTGCACCGGTCCTCGCCGAACTCCTTGGCGAGTCCGTCGGTGACGCGGAAGACACCCCCCAGGGTGCCCACGTCCTCGCCCATGACGTGCACGGCCGGGTCCTCGGCCATGGCGTCCCGCAGGGCCCGTCCCAGGGCGCCTGCCATGGTGGCCGGTTTCCGTACCGGCCTGTCGGCCACCGTGCTCATGACCGGCCCCCCTCGGACGCCTCGGCCTCGGCATCGAGTTCGGCGCGCAACTGGGCGGCCTGCTCGCGCAGTTGCGACGTCTGCTCGGCGTATACGTGGGTGAACAGGTCCATCGGGTCGAGCGCGGGGTCCTGGTTCATGCGCGCGCGCAGCGTGGCCGCCATCTGCTCCGCGTCGTCGCGCACAGCCTGCATGCCGGCCTCGTCGAGCAGACCGCGCCGCGTCAGCTCCTGCTCCAGCAGCAGGACGGGGTCGTGCCCGCGCCACGCCTCGACCTCGGCGTCGCCGCGGTAGCGGGTCGCGTCGTCCGCGTTCGTGTGGGCGTCCATCCGGTACGTGATGGCCTCGATCAGCGTCGGACCCGCGCCCCCGCGCGCGCGGGCCACGGCCTCGGAGAGGACGTCGTGCAGGGCCGGCGCGTCGTTGCCGTCGACCAGGCGGCCCGGCATCCCGTACCCGACGGCCTTGTGGGCCAGGGACGGCGCCGCGGTCTGCTTGGCCAGCGGTACGGAGATGGCGTACCCGTTGTTCTGCACGAGGAAGACGACCGGTGCCTGCCAGACGGCCGCGAAGTTCAGCGCCTCGTGGAAGTCGCCCTCGCTGGTCCCGCCGTCGCCGACCAGGGCGAGCGCCACCACGTCGTCGCCCTTGAGCCGCGCGGCGTGGGCGAGGCCCACCGCATGCGGCAGCTGGGTGGCGAGCGGGGTGCACAGGGGGGCGACGCGGTGCTCCCGCGGGTCGTACCCGGTGTGCCGGTCGCCGCGGAGCAGGGTCAGGGCCTGCACCGGGTCCAGGCCCCTGGCCACCGCGGCGAGGGTGTCGCGGTAGCTGGGAAAGAGCCAGTCGCGCTCCTCCAGGACGAGCGCTGCGGCCACCTCGGCGGCCTCCTGCCCGGTCGTCGAGGGGTAGACGGCGAGGCGGCCCTGCTTGGTCAGGGCGGTCGCCTGCGCGTTGAACCGGCGGCCGCGCACCACCTCCGCGTACAGGCGGCGCAGCAGGGCCGGATCGACCCGGTCGGCGGCCGCGGTCCCCAGGACCCGGTAGGGCTCCGCATCGGGCAGCAGGGGCGCGGGGTCCGTGCGGGGCTGCCAGGCGGGCGGCGGTGTGGGCACGCCGGCGTGGTGGGCACCCCGCTGCTCCGTGACCGTCATGACGGCACCTCCTCGTGGGAGCGGCTTCGAGGGCGCCTCGGGTGTGATGCGCCTCACCTACCGATTGTTCGGTCGTCGGCACATTTTGGCTACAGGCACCGTCAGGCTGTGGACAAACGGTTCTCCACATCCTCTGATGAACGCAGTACGTCCATGGTAGGGAGGCGGGGGCAGATGGCATCTGAACAAATGGCCGACGGCTCCGGCGGGCGGGACGCGGGCGGGTACGACCCCGTCGCGGTCCGGCCCCTGGACGCCATCGACCGCGACATCCTGCAGATGCTCCGCAAGGACGGCCGGGCGTCGATACGCTCCGTCGCCGAGCGGGTCCATGTGTCCCGGGCGAACGCCTACGCCCGCATCAACCGCCTCATCGAGGACGGGGTGATCCGGGGTTTCGGTGCCCGCGTCGACCACGAGCGGGCGGGCCAGGGCGCGTCCGCGTACATCACGCTCAAGATCGTGCAGAACTCCTGGCGCACGGTCCGCGACCAGTTGCGCCGGATGCCGGAGGCCTCGCACATCGCGCTGGTCAGCGGCGCCTTCGACGTCCTGCTCCTGGTGCACACCCGGGACAACCGCACCCTGCGCGAGCTGGTCCTCACCAAGCTCCAGGCCATCCCCGAGGTGCTCGCCACCCGGACGCTGCTGGTCTTCGAGGAGGAGGACCTCGGCCCGGACGGCCCGTAGGACGCGCCCGGGAGGAGCCCTCAGCCCTCCTTGCGCAGCCCTTCGAAGACCAGGGTGACGACCGCCTCGGCCACCTCGCGGTCCCGTAGACCACCGCCGTCGGGCCGGTACCACTCCACGACGGAATTGATCATTCCGAAGACGAGCCGTGTGGCGAGGCGCACCGGTATGTCGCCCCTTACGTCGCCGTCGGCGGCGGCCGCCTTCAGCAGCTCGGCGACCTCATGGTCGAACTCCCTGCGCCGCTCCATGGCCCAGCGCTCGGTGTCGGTGTTGCCGCGCACCCGCAGCAGCAGGGTCACATAGGGGAGTTCGGCGGTCAGCACCTCGACCATGCGCCGGGTGACGTACTCCAGGCGCTCCACCGCGCGTCCCGCGCGCGCGGGTTCCTCGCCGAGGATCGCGAAGAGGCCGTCGAGCGCGCGGCTCACCGCGCGGCGCAGCAGCTCCTCCTTGCCCGTCACGTGGTGGTAGATCGAGGACTTGGAGATGCCGGCCGCCTTGGAGAGATGCTCCATGGAGGTGCCGTCGTACCCGCGCTCGTTGAAGACCGTGACCGCGACCGCGAGCAGGGTGTCGGGCGTGTACGTGTCGCGTCGTGCGCCGGGGTCGCGCCGTGCCGTGGTCATGCGGAGCCCTCCCGCTTCTCGGTGGCGTACGAATGGCGGTAGAGGGCCAGAGACGGCACGTAGCGGCCCGAGGGGTCGCGCAGGTGCAGGTCGTCCAGGAGGGCGTACGCCCAGCTCTTGCCGAGCCTGCGGCTCCACTCGAAGGGACCCAGCGGGTAGTTGACGCCGAGGCGCATCGCGGTGTCGATGTCCTCCTCGGTGGCCACTCCCTTGGCGACGGCGTCGTGGGCCAGGTCGATGATGCGCGCCACCGTGCGGGCGACGATCATGCCGGGCACGTCCCCGATGACGCTGACGTCCTTGCCGAGCGCCTGGAAGAGGCCGATGGCCTCCTCCAGGGTGCGCTGGTCCGCGTCCTGGGCCGTGGCCAGGGCGATCCGGGTCGCACGGCGGTAGTCGTACGCCAGGTCGAAGTAGACGACGTCCTGGTACTCGATGGACGTCTGCCCGTCCGCGAGGGCGAGCTGGCCGCCGCTGGGCAGCACCAGGCGGGCGCCGTTGTCCTCGTCCTCCTCGCGCACCTCGATGCCCGCCTCCCGGATGAGGGCGAGCAGCTCGCGCGCGGGGCCGAGATCGCCTTCCGCCACTACGTAGGCGGGCTTCGCGGCGGGCGCGGCCGTATGCGGCTCCGGCCGCTCCTCGTCGTCCCCGTAGGCGTACCAGCCCTGGCCCGCCTTGCGACCGAGGTGGCCGGCCTCGACCAGACGGCGCTGGGCCAGCGAGGGGCGGAACTTCACGTCCTGGAAGAAGCCCTCCCACACCGACCGCGTCACCGCCTCGTTCACGTCCTGGCCGATGAGGTCCGTCAGTTCGAAGGCGCCCATCTTGAAGCCGCCGCTCTCCCGCAGGACGGCGTCGATGGTGGCCGGATCCGCACCCTGGTCCTCGTGGACGGCGAACGCCTCCGCGTAGAAGGGACGCGCGATGCGGTTCACCAGGAAGCCGGGCGTATCGGCGCAGGCCACGGGCGTCTTGCCCCAGGCGCGGGCGGTCTCGTACGCGCGCGTGGCGGCGGTGACGTCGGTGGCGGAGCCCGAGACGACCTCGACCAGCGGCAGCAGCGGCGCCGGGTTGAAGAAGTGCAGGCCCACGAAACGGCCGGGCACCCGCAGCGCCCCGCCGATCGCCGTCACGGACAGGGACGAGGTGTTCGTGGCGAGCAGACAGTCGTCGGCGACGATCTCCTCCAGGTCGCGGAAGAGCTGCTGCTTGACGTCCAGGCGCTCCAGGACGGCCTCGATGACGAGGGCCGCGTCCGCGAACTCGTCGAGCGTCTGCGCGGGCGCGAGGCGGGCGACGGCGGCCTCGCGCTCCTCCGGGCTCATCCGCCCCTTCTCGACCAGCCGGTCGAGGCGTGCGGCGATCGATGCGGCGGCCGTCCGGGCCCGCCCGTGCACGGCGTCGTACAGCCGGACGGGGTGGCCCGCGACCAGGGCGACCTGGGCGATGCCCTGGCCCATGGTGCCGGTGCCGACCACGCCGACGAGGCGATCAGGTGCTGTCATGCGCGCGATCCTTCCGCATGCAGCCGCGTTTGCGGGCGCCGGGGGCCGACCGGCCGGTTTTCCACAGGTTGCCCGCACCCCCTTGTCCCGACCGATCGTTCGGTTACTCTAGCTCTCACTGTTCGTTCCTGCCCAGCCCTGCCCCGATCCGCCCCGTCCCGCCCAGCTCGCCGGCTCGACGAGGAGCCGTCGCCCAGGAGGAGTTGGTCCGCCATGGCCGCCGCCGCACCCACCGCGCACGACCTGATCACCAAGCACCGGCCGACGCTCGACAAGGCGCTGGAAGCGATCCGTACGCGCGCGTACTGGTCCCCGCACCCCGAGCACCCCAAGGCCTACGGGCAGGACGGCAGCCTCGGCGCCGCCGAGGGCAAGGCCGCCTTCGACGCCCTGCTCGGCACCCGTCTCGACCTCGGCCAGGCGGGCACGGACGACTTCGTCGGCGGGGAGGTCTCGCCGTACGGGATCGAGCTGGGGATCACGTATCCGCACGCCGACATCGACGCGTTGCTGCCGTCCATGCGCGCGAGCATGGGCGCGTGGCGGGCGGCGGGCGCGGAGGCGCGCGCCGCGGTGTGCCTGGAGATCCTGGCGCGGATCAGCGCGCGTACGCACGAGTTCGCCCACGCCGTCATGCACACCAGCGGCCAGGCCTTCATGATGGCCTTCCAGGCGGGTGGCCCGCACGCGCAGGACCGCGGCCTCGAAGCGGTGGCGTACGCGTACGCGGAGCAGGTGCGCACGCCCGAGGCGGCCCGGTGGACCAAGCCGCAGGGCAAGCGCGACCCGCTGGTCCTGGACAAGGAGTTCACCCCTGTCGGCCGCGGCGTCGCGCTGCTGATCGGCTGCAACACGTTCCCGACGTGGAACGGGTACCCGGGCCTCTTCGCGTCCCTGGCGACCGGCAACCCGGTCCTGGTGAAGCCGCACCCGCGCGCGGTGCTGCCCCTCGCGCTCACCGTGCAGGTGGCCCGGGACGTCCTGGCCGAGGCCGGCTTCGCCCCGGACCTGGTGGCGCTCGCGGCCGAGCGGGACGGCGAGGGCATCGCCAAGACGCTCGCGGTCCGCCCCGAGGTCAAGATCATCGACTACACGGGGTCGACGGAGTTCGGGAACTGGCTGGAGACGCACGCCCGCCAGGCGCAGGTCTACACGGAGAAGGCCGGCGTCAACACCGTCGTGATCGACGGGACCGACGACTACCGGGGCATGCTGGCCAACCTCGCCTTCTCGCTGTCGCTGTACAGCGGCCAGATGTGCACCACCCCGCAGAACCTCCTGGTGCCGCGCGAGGGCATCGCCACCGACCAGGGCCCCAAGTCCTACGACGAGGTCGTCGCGGACCTCGCGGGCTCGGTCGGCGGCCTGCTGGGCGACGACGCCCGGGCGAACGGGCTGCTGGGCGCGCTGGTCAACCCAGGCGTGCGGTCCCGTCTGGAGGCCGCCGGCGGCCTCGGCGACGTGGCGCTGCCGTCGCGCCCGGTGACCCACCCGGACTTCCCCGACGCCGTCGTCCGCACCCCGGCGATCGTGAAGCTGGACGGCGCGCGGAAGTTCTGGGAGACGGCCGACGCGGAGCCCGCCTACATGAACGAGTGCTTCGGCCCGGTCTCCTTCGCCGTCGCCGTCGACTCCACCCAGGACGCGGTGGAGCTGCTGCGCCGCACGGTGCGCGAGAAGGGCGCGATGACCGTCGGCGCGTACACCACCTCCGAAGAGGTGGCCGGGGCCGTCGAAGAGGTCTGCCTGGAGGAGTGCGCCCAGCTCTCGCTCAACCTGACGGGCGGGGTGTATGTGAACCAGACCGCGGCGTTCTCCGACTTCCACGGCTCGGGCGGCAACCCGGCGGCGAACGCGGCCCTGTGCGACGCCGCCTTCGTGGCGAACCGCTTCCGGGTGGTGGAGGTGCGCAGGGAAGCCGCTGTCTGACCCGTTACGGCGCGTTCGTGCTGTGCGCGCTCCAGTGGAAGAGCGTCATGCCGACGCTGGTGGCCAGGTTGTAGCTGGAGACCTGGGGCCGCATCGGCAGGGCGACCAACTGGTCGGCCCGTGCGCGCAGCTCCGGCGAGAGGCCGGTGCGCTCGGACCCGAAGGCGAGCAGCGCGTCATCGGGCAGCTTCAGGCCGCGGATGTCCGCGCCTTCTGGGTCGAGCGCGTACAGCGGGCCAGGGGGCAGCTCGTCGGCCGCGAGCCGCTCCACGGCGGTCGCGAAGTGCAGCCCGGCCCCGCCCCGGACGACCGTGGGGTGCCAGGGGTCGAGGCTGCCGGTCGTGACGACGCCGGTGGCTCCGTACCCGGCGGCGAGGCGGATGACGGCGCCCGCGTTGCCGAGGTTGCGCGGGTGGTCGAGCACCACGACGGGCGTGGTGCGCCCCGCGCGCGTGAGCGTCGCGACGTTGTCGGCGCGGGGCGGCCGCCCGGCGAGGGCGGCGACGCCCGTCGGGTGCGGGCGCGGCACGAGGGCGCGCAGCGCTTCCTGCTCGACCTCCACGAGGAGCGCGTCCAGGGCCGGACCGACGTCGGGGGCCAGGTCGGCGGCGAGGGCGAGCGCGGCGGCCCGGTCCACGGCGAGCGCGACCGGGACGTCGGCGCCGAAGCGCAGGGCGTGCTTGAGGGCGTGGAAGCCGTCGAGGAGCACCGCGGCGTCGGCCCGGCGCCGCCAGGCCCGCACGGCGCCCTCCGGCCCGCCCTCCGGTCGCTCGTCCGCGCCGCTGCCCCTGCTCGTCCCGATCATGGCCGGAAGCCTACGTGCGTGCCGTGGGCACCGGTTCCGGCGCCGGTTCCGGTGCGTCGGTCCGAGCCGTCCGCGGGCCCGGCACCTCCGCGCCCCGCGAACCGCCCAGGACGCGGTCACGCGCACGTGCCGCCCCTCGCCCGACGCGCAGCAAGAAGGTGGTGGGCAGGAACACCGCATCGGCGGCGATCATCGCGAGCGAGAAGAACGGCAGTCCGAGCACGACGGCGATGACCGCGTGTTCGAGCACCATGAACACCAACAGGACGTTCTTCATGCGCCGGTTGAAGACGGTGAACGGGAAGGCGACCTGCACGGCGACCGTCCCGTACGTCACCAGCAGCACCATCGGCCCGAACGCGGTCAGCAGGTCGCCGAGGGCGGGCCAGGGCGAGAAGTAGTCCAGGTGCAGCGGGTAGTAGACCGCGGTGCCGTCCTGCCAGCGGCTGCCCTGGATCTTGTACCAGCCCGCGGTCGCGTAGATCAGACACGCCTCGACCATGATCACCAGCAGGGCGGCGTTGTGCGTCAGGTTGCCGACGACGTCGCACAACAGGCGCGGATCGCCCGCCTCGCCGCGGCGGCCGACGGCCCACCACACCCCCTGGGCGGCCCACAGCCCCCAGAAGAACAGCAGCCAGCCGCCCCCGGCCTCGCCCAGGAACGTGACGACCGCGAGCGCGAGACCCAGGACCCACCACAGGACCATCCCGCCGCGGTCCTCAGGGGCCGGCCCGGCGAGGTCCGCACGCCCGGCACGCGCGCGTGCCGCCCGCCGCGCGTCCAGCGACCACACCGCGCTGCACCGCGTGAAGACCAGGTAGATCGACATGAGGTGAATGACGTTGTCGCCGCCGTCCCCCACGAAGATGCTGCGGTTCTGCAGCGACAGCACACCGATCATGAAAAGCACCGACGTGGCGCGGGTGTGCCAGCCCAGCATCAGCAGCACGGACGCCAGCACGGCTCCTACGTAGACGCATTCGAACCACGCCTGGCTGTCGGACCACATCAGCGCGGTGAAGGCGTGGTTGTCCGCGATGAGCCGCTGCGCCAGATCCCAGTTCCACGGCCCGTCCGGCCCGTACAGCTCCTGCCGGTGGGGGAACTCGCGCAGCAGGAACAGCAGCCAGGTCAGCGAGAACCCGATGCGGATCACAGCACTCTGGTGGCGGCCGAGCGGGGCCGCGGTGATCCGCTGGAGGCCGGTGCGCACCGACCTCTCCAGGCGTTCCGACAGGTCGTCGATCCGGCTCATCGGGCACCACCCGTCGCGGCCCCGGCCCGCAGATGCGCGCCGCTGTCGAGCGAGGCGTCCCGCGACGTCACCGTCCACCAGGGCACCTGCCGGTAGAACGGCTTCTGGTTCACCTTCTCGTCACTCCACTTCGGCGGCTCGACCACGGTCGATCGCGAACGCACCTGTACGCGCTCGACGACGTCCCCCGCGCCGGCCACGTCGAGCCGGTCGAGGCGCAGGACGAGGACGCGGCGCAGGTACTGCTCGGAGAGCGTCCCGCGCAGGCCGTTCGGCCGGTTCTGGTTGTCGTGCGTGGACACGTAGATGTCCCAGGCGCGGCGCAGTTCGTTCTGCTGGGTGTGGCTGGGCAGCAGGTTCCCGTCGATGGCGGCGCCGTCCTGCCCGGACAGGTCGTACCAGCGGGTGGTGCGTGTCGCGCCGCCGGACGCCCGGACCTCGGCCCGCGCCTGGACCGCGATGTTCTGCTGGAGCGGATTGGGGGCGAACAGCTTCCAGTTCTGCTCGAACTCGGGGTAGATCCAGCCCTCGACCAGGGAGCCGTGCTGTTTGGACACGGTGTTCGCCGGCGCGACGTGCAGGAACACCATGAGGAGGTGAACCCCGGCGAGCACGACGACGCCCGCGAGGGCGAGCGCGGCCCCTGCCCGGTACAGGGGGGAGAGCGCCAGGATGCCGCGGGCTTCGGGGAGCTCTGGTGGGGCGGGGGGTGCTGGTGGGGTGGGGGTTGGTTCTGGGGCGGCCTGTGGTTCTGACGCGGCCGCTGGGTCTGACGGGGCCACTGAGTCTGACGGGGCCGTTGGGCTTGCGGTGGCCGGTCGCTCGGGCGCGGTCGGCAGTTTTGCGGCGCCCAGTGGCTGTGGCGCCGCGGACGGATCGGCCTCGGTGGACGGATTGCCCGAGCCACCCGGGCCGCCCCGCTCGCCCGGACCGGACGGCGGCCCCGCATCGGATGAGCCGCTCCCGCCCGCGGGGTCGACAGCACCGGTCGGCTCGGCCGCACGCGACGACCCCGCACGCGACGACCCCGCATCGAAGGACCCGGCAGCATCGGACAGCCCCGCCTCAGGCAGCGCGGGGCCCGGTGGTGCGGGAGTCGCCCCCTGGCGCCCGCGCCGCGCGCCCTCGCCCGCGGCACCCGCTTCCGTCTCCATCGGTGTTCCCCGTTTCCCCGGTCCCGTTATTCCCCTGGCCCGCCGCGCCCGGCCACCCGGCGACGTACCGATTCCGCGCCGACCCGGCACAGAGCGGGCGCGGCGCACCGGCACGGTACTGGGGAGCGGCCGCTCGGCACAGCTGCCCGAGGTTATCCACAGGCTGGGCAGCTCAGGGTTGACACCCTACGGCGCCACGTCCCACCATTGAATCCGACGAACCGAACGATCGGTCGGGAGCGGGCGGAGGCCCGACCGGGGATTCGGGCAGCCGAGGTCGAGGGGGACCGGGAATGGCGACAGCAGCCCCGCACCACCAGGGAGCAGCCGGGACGGACGCGGACCGCGCCGCGGCGTTCCAGACCGCGTTCGACGCGGCCGTGGCGGCGGACGAGCGGATCGAGCCGCGCGACTGGATGCCCGACGCCTACCGCGCGACGCTGGTGCGGCAGATCGCCCAGCACGCCCACTCCGAGATCATCGGCATGCAGCCGGAGGCCAACTGGATCACGCGCGCGCCCTCCCTGCGCCGCAAGGCGATCCTGATGGCGAAGGTCCAGGACGAGGCGGGGCACGGCCTGTACCTGTACGGCGCGGCCGAGACCCTCGGCACCAGCCGTGACGAGCTCCTCGACAAGCTGCACAGCGGCCGCCAGAAGTACTCCTCGATCTTCAATTACCCGACGCTGACCTGGGCCGACGTGGGCGCCATCGGCTGGCTGGTGGACGGCGCGGCGATCACCAACCAGGTGCCGCTGTGCCGCTGCTCGTACGGGCCCTACGCCCGCGCGATGGTCCGGGTCTGCAAAGAGGAGTCCTTCCACCAGCGGCAGGGGTACGAGCTGCTGCTGGCCCTCAGCCGCGGCACCGAGGCCCAGCACGCGATGGCCCAGGACGCCGTGGACCGCTGGTGGTGGCCGTCCCTGATGATGTTCGGCCCGCCCGACGACGAGTCGGCACACTCCGCGCAGTCCATGGAGTGGAAGATCAAGCGCCATTCGAACGACGAACTGCGCCAGCGCTTCGTCGACATCTGCGTCCCTCAGGCCGAGTCCCTCGGACTGACGCTCCCCGACCCGGAGCTGACGTGGAACGAGGAGCGCGGGCAGCACGACTTCGGGCCCATCGACTGGTCGGAGTTTCGCGAGGTCCTCCAGGGCAACGGCCCGTGCAACGAACAGCGCATCACCCAGCGCAGGCGCGCCCACGACGAGGGCGCATGGGTGCGCGAGGCCGCCGCGGCCCACGCGGCAAAACACGCCGGGACAGCGACGTCGGAAGGCAGGGCCGCATGAGCGCCACCCCCAACCCCGAGGCTTCCGGCGGCAGCCGGGGCTGGCCCCTGTGGGAGGTCTTCGTCCGCTCCCGGCGCGGCCTGTCCCACACGCACGCCGGCTCCCTGCACGCCCCGGACGCGGAGCTGGCCCTGCGCAACGCGCGGGATCTCTACACCCGCCGCGGCGAGGGCGTCTCCCTGTGGGTCGTGCCCTCCACGGCGATCACCGCCTCGTCCCCGGACGAGCGGGACCCGTTCTTCGAGCCGGCCGCCGACAAGCCGTACCGCCACCCGACGTTCTACGAGATCCCCGAGGGGGTGAAGCACCTGTGACCACCGCCCGCGAAACACTCGGCCCCACCGCGGTCACGGCGCTCGCCCTCGGCGACGACGCCCTGGTCCTCTCGCACCGCCTCGGCGAATGGGCCGGCCACGCGCCGGTCCTGGAGGAGGAGGTCGCCCTCGCGAACATCGCCCTCGACCTGCTCGGCCAGGCCCGCCTGCTGCTCGGCATGGTCGGCGACGAGGACGAGCTGGCGTTCCTGCGCGAGGAGCGTGCCTTCCGCAACCTCCAGCTCGTCGAACAGCCGAACGGGGACTTCGCCCACACCATCACCCGCCAGCTCTACTTCTCCACCTACCAGCACCTGCTGTACGCGCGCCTGGCCGAGGGCGACAGCGCGTTCGCCCCGCTGGCCGCGAAGGCCGTCAAGGAGGTCGTCTACCACCAGGACCACGCCCGGCAGTGGGCCCTGCGCCTCGGCGACGGCACCGAGGAGAGCCACCACCGCATGCAGCGCGCGGTCGACGCGCTGTGGCGCTTCACCGGCGAGATGTTCCAGCCCCTCCCCTTGGACGTCACCGGTTTCGACGTGGCCGACCTGCGGTCCCCGTGGACGGCGACCGTGACCGGCGTCCTGCGCGAAGCCACCCTCTCCGTCCCCGACGGTCCCACCACCGGCGGCTGGCGCGCGGGAGCCGGACGCCAGGGACTGCACACCGAACCGTTCGGCCGCATGCTCGCCGAGATGCAGCACCTGCACCGCAGCCACCCGGGGGCGTCATGGTGACCCTCGCCCACGACCAGGAGACGCCGCTCGAAGCCGAGTTGCGGATGCTGGCCGGTTCCGTGCCCGACCCCGAACTGCCCGTGCTGACCCTGGAGGAGCTGGGTGTCCTGCGCGCCGTGCACAGCCAGGGGCCCGGCCGTGTCGAGGTCGAGCTGAGCCCCACGTACACGGGGTGCCCGGCCATCGAGACCATGGCGAGCGACATCGAGCGCGTCCTGCACGCACACGGCATCCCCGAGGTCACCGTCCACACCGTGTTGTCGCCCGCCTGGTCGACGGACGACATCACTCCGGAGGGCCGCCGCAAACTGCGGGAGTTCGGCATAGCCCCGCCCCGCCCCACGCGCGCGGCCGGACCGGTCCCCCTCGCCCTCGGTCCGACCAGACACCGGTCCGGGCCGCCCCCGGCCGTACCCCCCGTCGCCTGCCCGCACTGCGGCGGGACCGACACCGAACTGCTCAGCCGCTTCTCCTCCACGGCCTGCAAGGCGCTCCGCCGCTGTCTGTCCTGCCGTGAACCCTTCGACCACTTCAAGGAGTTGTGATGGCCGAAGGAGGGCGTAGGGCCCGCTTCCACCGGCTGCGCGTCACCGCGGTCGACCGGCTCACCGACGACGCCGTCGCCCTTACCTTCACCGTCCCCCCGGAGCTGCGCGAGGCCTACCGCCACGCGCCCGGGCAGCACCTCACCCTGCGCGGCACGGTGGACGGCGCGGAGATACGCCGTACGTACTCGATCTGCTCCCCGGTCCCCGCCGACGGCGCACCCCGGACCCTGCGGGTCGGCGTGCGGCTCGTCGAGGGAGGAGCCTTCTCGACGTACACGCACAAGGAGATCGTCGTCGGTGACGAGCTGGAGGCGATGACCCCGGCCGGGCGCTTCACCCTCGATCCGGCGCCCGGGCACTACGCGGCAGTGGTCGGCGGCAGCGGCATCACCCCGGTCCTGTCCATCGCCGCGACGCTGCTCGAGCGCGAGCCCCGGGCCCGGTTCTGCCTGATCCGCAGCGACCGCACCGCCGCCTCGACGATGTTCCTGGACGAGGTGGCCGACCTGAAGGACCGTTACCCGGACCGGTTCCAGCTCGTCATCGTGCTCTCCCGGGAGGAGCAGCAGGCCGGTCTGGCCTCCGGCCGGCTCGACCAGGAGCGGCTCGCGGCGCTGCTGCCCGCGCTGTTGCCGGTGGAGGAGGTGGCCGGGTGGTTCCTGTGCGGGCCCTTCGGCCTGGTGCAGGGTGCAGAGCGGGCGTTGCGCGGCCTGGCGGTGCGCCGCGAGCGGATCCACGAGGAGATCTTCCACGTGGAGGACGGGCCCGCCCCGGTCCGCGCCACCACGGGGCCCGCGCCCGCGCACAGCACGGTGACGGCGCAGCTGGACGGTCGCTCGGGCACCTGGCCCGCCGGGGACGGCGAGTCCGTCCTGGAGACGGTGCTGCGCAACCGCCCGGACGCGCCCTATGCCTGCAAGGGAGGCGTCTGCGGCACTTGCCGTGCCTTCCTCGTCTCGGGCTCCGTGCGGATGGACCGGAACTTCGCGCTGGAGCCGGAGGAGACCGAGGCGGGCTATGTGCTGGCCTGCCAGTCCCATCCGGCCACGGAGGCGGTGGAGGTGGACTTCGACCGTTGACGGCCGCTCCCGGGCCTGTTCCCTTCTCGTAGAACCTGTTCTATCTTGACGCCCCGTCAGATCGCGGTGCCGTGCCCGGCTCCACCCGCACAAGGGAGTCGGTCCCGCCCCCGAACAGGCTCAGCAGGAACGGGAGGCAACCCGGTGGACTTCACCTTCTCCGAGGAGCAGCAGGCGGTCGTCGAAGCCGCCAGGGGGGTCTTCGCGCCGGTCGCTCCCGACCGGGTGCCCAGCCCCTCGCTCGTCCCCGGCGCCGTGGCCGAGGAGTTCGACCGCGCGCTGTGGGCCAAGGCCGCGGATGCCGATCTGCTGAGCCTGCTGATCGAACCGGAGTACGGCGGGGCGGGCCTGGACGCCATCGCGCTGTGCCTCGCGCTGCGCGAGGCGGCGAAGGTGCTGGCCCGGGTGCCGCTGCTCGA
This sequence comes from Streptomyces sp. NPDC006552, assembly GCF_040611655.1. Classification (NCBI taxonomy): domain Bacteria; kingdom Bacillati; phylum Actinomycetota; class Actinomycetes; order Kitasatosporales; family Streptomycetaceae; genus Streptomyces; species Streptomyces sp. NPDC006552. The sequence continues at coordinate 14,391 of NZ_JBEXOS010000053.1, read as the reverse complement.
ACACAGTGCGGCCTGCGCGGCCGTACAGGCGTACGGCGACAAGGAGTTGCGGCAGGCGCTGCTTCCCGGCGCGGGCCGCGGCGAGCGCGTGCTGACCGTCGCCTCGGCCGGCCGCACTGGCCACGACGCGGCCGATCTCGCCGTCACCGCGCGCCGCGCCGGCGAGGAGGAGGGCAGCGGCTGGGTCCTGGACGGCGTTCAGACCGCGGTGCCCTGGGCTCTGAACGCCGAGGGGATCGTCGTGCCCGCCCGCACCACCGCCGGCGCCGCGGTGCTCGCCGTGCTGCCGGGGCCCGCGACCGCCCTGCCGGGCCTGACCTTCGCCGAGCAGATCGCCACGACCGGCGAGCGTCTCGCCGAACTCCGTCTCGACGGTGTCCGCATCGCACCGCACGACCTCATCGAGTCCCCCGACGCCTGGCCCCAGTTGCAGGCACTGCTCACCACCGGCACCTGCGCCCTCGCGCTGGGCCTGGGCGAGAGCGCCCTGAGGATGACCAGCGACTACACGAGCCGACGCGAACAGTTCGGGCACCCCATCGCCACGTTCCAGGCCGTCGCCGTGCAGGCCGCCGACCGCTACATCGACCTGCGTGCGATGGAAGCCACCCTGTGGCAGGCCGCCTGGCGGCTGAGCAGCGCCGCCACCGGCCCGCTCCCCCTCGCCGGGGACGTGGCCGTCGCCAAGACCTGGGCTTCGGACGGCGTACGCCGCGTCGTGCAGACCGCCCAGCACCTGCACGGCGGCTTCGGCGCGGACACGGAGTACCCCCTGCACCGTTTCCACGCCTGGGCCAAGTATCTGGAGCTCTCCCTCGGCCCGGCCGCCGCCCACGAGGAACTGCTCGGCGACCTCCTCGCCGCCCACCCCTTGGGCTGAGCACGCGAGGACCCCGGACTGCCGATCGCGATCGGCCATAGCCGGTCGTGGCCGGTCGTGTCGGTCGCCGTCAGTCGCCGTCAGTCGCCGTCAGTCAGACGACGGAACCCGGCTGCCCGTTGTCGTCCACCACGGGACGCCCCGCCGCTTCCCATGCCTGCATGCCACCGTCCACGTTCACCGCGTCGATGCCCTGCTGCACCAGGTACTGCGTCACCTGCGCGGACCGCCCGCCGACGCGGCAGACCACGTACACCCGGCCGTCCTGCGGCGCCGCCTCGGTCAACTCGCCGTAGCGGGCGACGAACTCGCTCATCGGGATGTGCAGCGCCTCCGCGGCATGACCCGCCTGCCACTCGTCGTCCTCCCGGACGTCGAGGAGGAAGTCATCCGCCTTGAGCTCGTCGACACCGACCGTGGGCACACCAGAACCGAAAACCATGCCCCCGACGCTACCCGACCGACCCCCGACCCCACTCCGACACCCGGGGCCCGTCCCGACACCCGGCCACACCGCGACACCGGGGGCCACGCCGACACCCGGTCACACCGCGACACCCGGGACCACGCCGACACCCGGTCACCAGTACCCCCGGGCGTCACCGCAACCACACGCGTCACCGCAACCAGGATGCCCACCGCCCCCAGCCACGGCCCCGGCCCCGGCCCCTCAGGACGCGGTCAACCGCTCCAGCTCGGCCTCGCGCTCGGCGACCTGGGTGAGCAACTGCTCCGCGATCTCGTCGAGCAGGGCGTCCGGGTCCTCCGGCGCCATCCGCAGCATCGCGCCGATCGCGCTCTCCTCCAGCTCGTGCGCCACCGCGGCCAGCAGCTCCTTGCGCTGCGCCAGCCACTCCAGGCGGGCGTACAGCTCCTCGCTCGGGGTCGGCTGCCGCGCCGGCGGTACCGGGCCCGCGGCCCACTCCGCGGCGAGCTCACGCAGCAACGCCTCGTCACCGCGCCCGTACGCCGCGTTCACCCGTGCGATGAACTCGTCGCGCCGGCCCCGCTCCCCGTCGTCCTGCGCCAGGTCGGGGTGGGACTTGCGGACCAGCTCCCGGTAGAGCTTGCGGGCCTCGTCGCTGGGGCGTACCCGCTGCGGCGGCCGCACCGACTGCTCGGTCAGCATCGCGGCGGCTTCCGGGAACAGCCCGTCCCCGTCCATCCACCCGTGGAACAGTTCCTCGACGCCCGGCATCGGCATCACGCGCGCCCGCGCCTCGTCCGCCTTGCGCCGGTCCTCCGGATCGTCGGTGCGGGCCGCCGTGGCCTCGGCGATCAACGCCTCCAGCTCGTCGAGGCGCGTGTACATCGGGCCGAGCTTCTGGTGGTGGAGCCGCGAGAAGTTCTCCACCTCGACCCGGAACGTCTCCACCGCGATCTCGAACTCGATCAGCGCCTGCTCGGCAGCGCGCACCGCCCGTTCGAGGCGCTCCTCGGGCCGCTGCCGAGACTGCTCCTCCGGTTGCTCTGCCACATCGGTCTCCGGGGTCGTCACCCGTCCAGCCTAGGGCCTGTCGTCAAAGGCCCCGCCCTGATCCGGACCACCCCGCACCGACAACACCCGCGTTCCCCGCTCCGGGCCCACCCCGCGCCCCCATCAACCTGCCCCGCGCCACCCTGCATCCCGTACGACGCACGGCGCACGACGCACCCCGCACAAACCCACCCCGCATCCGCCCCACACGCCCCTCAAACCCCGGTCTCCGCCGCGATCCTCCCCTCCCGTACCGCCCGCACCAGCTCCCCGTGATCCGCCTCGGTCCGGTCCGCGTACGTCACCGCGAACGACGCGATCGCCTCGTCCAGCGCCTCGCTCTTGCCGCAGTAGCCGGCGATCTGCCGCGGGTCGGCGCTGTGCGCGTGGGCGCGGGCGAGCAGCGCCCCGGTCATCCGGGCGTAATCGTCGATCTGGTCCGCGGCGAGCGCGGCCGGGTCGACGCTGCCCTTGCGGTTCCTGAACTGCCGCACCTGGTACGGCCGTTCCTCGACCGTCGTCCAGCCGAGCAAGTTGTCGCTGACCACCTGCATCCGCTTCTGCCCGAGCACCACGCGCCGCCCCTCGTGCTCCACGGGCGCCGCCTTGAACCCGACGGCGGGCAGATGCGGCAGCAGCGCGGAGGGCCGGGCCTCCTTCACCTGGAGCACGAGCGGCTCGTCCCGGTGGTCGAGCAGAAGCACCACGTACGACCGGGTGCCGACGCTTCCGGTGCCGACGACGCGGAACGCCACGTCGTGGATCGCGTACCGCCCGAGCAACGGCAGCCGGTCCGGCGACAGCGTCTCCAGATATCCGGCGAGCGAGGCGGTGACGGCCTCGGCCTCCGCGTCCGGTATCCCGCGCAGCACCGGCGGCGCGTCCACGAACCGCCGTCCGCCGTCCTCGGCCGCGACCGTGGACTTGGCCGCGAAGCGCCCGCTGGTGTTCCGCCGCGCCTTGTCGGAGACCCGCTCCAAGGTACCGACCAGATCCTGGGCGTCGGCGTGGGAGACGAGCGCCTCGTCCGCGATCGCGTTCCACGCCTCCAGCACGGACAGCTTCGCGAGCAACCGCATGGTGCGCCGGTAGGCGCCCGCCGCGTCGTGCGCCGCCTTCCGGCAGGTGTCCTCGTCCGCCCCGGCCTCCCGCCCGGCGAGCACGAGCGAGGCGGCGAGCCGCTTGACGTCCCACTCCCAGGGCCCGTGCACCGTCTCGTCGAAGTCGTTCAGGTCGATGACGAGGCCGCCGCGCGCGTCCCCGTACAGGCCGAAGTTCCCGGCATGGGCGTCGCCGCATATCTGGGCGCCGATGCCGGTCAGCGGGGTGTGCGCCAGGTCGTGCGCCATCAGCCCCGCGCTGCCGCGCAGGAAGGCGAAGGGGGTCGCGGCCATCCGCCCGACACGCAGCGGGACCAGTCCGGCGATGCGGCCCCGGTTGCCCTCGTCGACCGCCCGCACGGCGTCGGGCCGCTCCGCGCTCACCTCGAACCGGGCGTGCGCGGTCCTCGGCACCCGCTTGCGCAGCGCCTTGCCGGCGGCTCTCGGCGAGGGGTCCCCGCCACTCGCTCCGGGACGGGTCCGCCCCGCGAACCCGGGCACCTGCGGCAACCGCCGCTCCGTCGGCGCCCCGTCCCGCCGCACCGCGGTCGCCGCCGCGTCGTCGTCTTCCCGCCCACCCATGCCGGCCGCCTCCCACCCCGTACGGGACCGCGTCCGCAGTCCCCACTCCGAAGATCCCCATCCCGAACGGACACGACCGTACCGCCGCCCGGAAAACGCCGTCAGAGCCTGTGGACAACCCACCACCTGTGGAAAACCCCGGCCCCCGCCCGCCCGCGACCGGCGCCCCCGCCCGCCTTACTTCCGGAACTCCTCCGGACACGTCCCGCCCTCGTCCCCGAGGTACTTCTCCGCCCACGCCCCCAGCTCCGCCAGCGACGGCTGGAGCGCCGAGCCCGCCGTGGTGAGCCGGTACGCGACGCGCAGCGGAGGCCCCTCGTCGACCTGGCGCACGACGAGTCCGGCCGTGCCCAGTTCGGTGAGCCGGTCGGACAGCATGCGTTCGCTGATCCCAGGGATGGCCCGGCGCAGGTCGGAGAAGTGGACCGGCCCCTGCATCAGGACCGCCACGATCAGCCCGGTCCACCGCTTGCCGAGCAGGCCGAAGACGCGCGTCATACCGATGTCGACCCCGGTGCATCCCTGCGGCTCGCGTGCGGCGCCGGCACACGACCCCAGCACCTCAGCCCCGTTCTTCCGGTGTCCCCGGTGTTCCCGCTGGTCTTCCCCGTCGCCCGCCATGCATCCAGCGTACTGCGCTCACGTAGGGGGCTAAAGAAAAGTAAGTCCCTGTGCTATTACTAGTTACGTACTGAACTTCACTCCGACCCCAACGGGAGACATCTCATGGCCACGCTGCTGCACCTCGACTCGTCCGTCTTCCCGGGCACCGCTTCCGCCTCGCGCACCGTCACGGACGCGTTCCGCGCGGCCTGGCAGGAGCAGCACCCGGACGGCACGGTCATCTACCGCGATCTGGCCGCGGACCCGGTGCCCCACATCACCGCCGACGCCCACCTCGCCGGCTTCGCCGATCCGGCCGCGCACACGCCCGCGCAAAGCGCCGCCTTCGCCGCGCGCATCGCGCTGATCGAGGAGCTGGAGCAGGCGGACGCCGTCCTGATCGGCGCCCCGATGTACAACTTCGCGATCCCGTCGACCCTGAAGGCGTGGCTGGACAACGTGATCCTGATCGGCCGCACCGCGGGCGTCGACGCGCCCTCCGCGCAGGGCACCCCGGTCACCGTCGTCGCCAGCCGCGGCGGCTCCTACGCACCGGGCACCCCGCGCGCGGGCATGGACCACGTGCAGAACTACCTGGAGTCGGTCCTGCGCGACGGCCTTGGCCTGGAGCTCCACTTCATCGTCCCGGAGCTGACCATGGCCCCGAGCAACCCCGCCATGTCCGACCTGGTCCCGCTCTACGAGACGTCGCGCGAGGCGGCGCTCGACGCCGCCCGGACCAAGGGCAAGGAACTCGCCGCCCGCCTCGCCGCGTGACGTGACGCCCGCTCAAGCGAAGGTGACATAAACCACAGCGCACTGCCCACAGGGCGTCGCGGCCCCCGTCCGCGGCGCCCTGCGCGCGTCGGCACCCGCCGCCCCTGACAACGCGAAAGCCCCGCAGGTCCGGAGACCTGCGGGGCTTTCAGCTGTGCGCGAGGGGGGAGTTGAACCCCCACGCCCTTTCGGGCACTGGAACCTGAATCCAGCGCGTCTGCCTATTCCGCCACCCGCGCATTGGGTGTGTCTTCCGGGCCTTGCCCTTTCGGGGTGAGCGCCTTCCGACATGCAGAAGATTAGCACGCTGCGGAGGGTGGGTTCACCTCCGTTTCCGTGGCCCCCTGGCGGGCACCTGACACGGCGGACCTCGCCGAACCGCGCCGCACCCCGGCCCTCCACGGCCCGGCTCGGCGAGACGCCGACCGCTCCACAGCCGCGTACGGGACACTGTCCGGAGGCCACCTCTACGATCCTTCTTAGGAAGGGCTGTGAGCGTCGACACTCATCCACTGTGCGAGCAGGGGGAACCAGCCGATTTCCCGGCGCGTGGATACGATCAGTAAGCAGTACCGAGAAGCGGCAGCGGCAAGCAGGGCGGCTACGAAGGAGGAGGTGCCCCATGGGAGTCCTGAAGAAGTTCGAGCAGCGGCTTGAGGGTCTGGTCAACGGCACCTTCGCCAAGGTCTTCAAGTCCGAGGTGCAGCCCGTCGAGATCGCGGGCGCGCTCCAACGCGAGTGCGACAACAACGCGACGATCTGGAACCGCGAGCGGACCGTCGTCCCCAACGACTTCATCGTGGAGCTGAGCGCGCCGGACTACGAACGCCTGAGCCCCTACTCCGGGCAGCTCGGCGACGAACTCTCCGGCATGGTGCGCGACTACGCGAAGCAGCAGCGCTACTCCTTCATGGGCCCCATCAAGGTGCACCTGGAGAAGGCGGAGGACCTGGACACGGGTCTGTACCGGGTACGCAGCCGCACCCTCGCGTCGTCCACCAGTCAGGAACACCCCGGCCCGCCCGAGCGGCCCGCCGCGGCCCGTCCGAACCAGGCGCCCGGCGGCTACAGCTACCAGCAGCAGTCCGCCGCCCCGCCGATGCCGTCGGCGCCGCCGCCCGGCCGTCCGGCCGCACCCGTGCCCGGCGCCGCCGGCGCGGCGCAGCGCCCCGGCGCGGGACCGCTGCCCGGCACCCGCGTCCGTCACTGGATCGAGATCAACGGCAGTCGCCACCAGATCTCCCGGCCGACCCTCGTGCTCGGCCGTTCCACCGAGGCGGACGTACGGATTGACGACCCCGGCGTCTCGCGCCGGCACTGTGAGATCCGGACCGGAACGCCCTCGACGATCCAGGATCTCGGGTCCACCAACGGCATCGTGGTGGACGGACAGCACACCACCCGCGCTACGCTCCGCGACGGCTCGCGGATCGTCGTGGGTCAAACCACCATCGTTTATCGGCAAGCCGAAGGGTGAAGCGGGGGCAATGTCAGAGCTGACCCTGACGGTCATGCGGCTGGGTTTCCTGGCCGTTCTGTGGCTGTTCGTGATCGTGGCCGTCCAGGTCATCCGCAGCGATCTGTTCGGTACGCGTGTCACGCAGCGCGGCGCGCGCCGCGAGGGCGCGCGTCCGCAGCAGACCGCACGGCAGGCGGCCACGCCGCCTGCACCCCAGCGCCAGCAGCAGGGCGGCGGGCGGCAGCGCCGCGGCGCCCCCTCCAAGCTGGTCGTCTCCGAAGGCACCCTCACGGGTACGACGGTGGCGCTGCAGGGGCAGACGATCACGCTCGGCCGCGCGCACGACAGCACGATCGTCCTGGACGACGACTACGCGTCCAGCAGGCACGCCAGGATCTATCCGGACCGGGACGGCCAGTGGATCGTCGAGGATCTCGGGTCCACCAACGGCACGTATCTCGACCGGACCCGTCTCACGACCCCCACGCCGGTCCCGCTGGGCGCACCGATCCGCATCGGCAAGACCGTCATCGAGCTGCGGAAGTAGTGCTACATCATGAATGAGCGCGAGCGGAGCGAGCGAGCCGGCGCGGCGGTCCCCAACCAGGACACCAGCGCGCTCCCGACCGGAGGGTGGGCACCGTGCGGATGTACCCGGAGTCAGAATCCACGGGGCAGGTGCGCATGAGTCTGTCACTGCGTTTCGCCGCCGGATCGCACAAGGGCATGATCCGCGAGGGCAACGAGGACTCGGGTTACGCCGGTCCCCGGCTGCTCGCGATCGCCGACGGCATGGGGGGCCAGGCCGCCGGTGAGGTGGCCTCGTCCGAGGTGATCTCCACCATCGTCGCGCTCGACGACGACGTGCCGGGGTCGGACATCCTGACCTCGCTGGGCACCGCCGTGCAGCGGGCCAACGACCAGCTGCGCGTGATGGTCGAGGAGGACCCCCAGCTCGAAGGCATGGGGACCACCCTGACCGCGCTGCTGTGGACCGGCCAGCGGCTCGGGCTCGTCCACGTCGGCGACTCGCGCGCCTACCTGCTGCGCGACGGCGTGCTCACGCAGATCACCCAGGACCACACCTGGGTGCAGCGCCTCGTCGACGAGGGCCGCATCACCGAGGAGGAGGCCACCACGCACCCGCAGCGCTCGCTGCTGATGCGTGCGCTGGGCAGCGGCGACCACGTCGAGCCCGACCTCTCCATTCGCGAGGTGCGGGCCGGCGACCGGTACCTGATCTGCTCCGACGGCCTGTCCGGCGTCGTCTCGCACCAGACGATGGAGGAGACGCTCGCCAGCTACCAGGGCCCGCAGGAGACGGTCCAGGACCTGATCCAGCTCGCCCTGCGCGGCGGCGGCCCCGACAACGTCACGGTGATCGTCGCCGACGTCCTGGACATCGACGGCGGTGACACCCTCGCCGGCCAGATCTCCGACGCCCCGGTCATCGTGGGCGCGGTCGCCGAGAACCAGCACCAGCTGCACGACGGCGGCGCCATGCAGACCCCGGCGGGCCGGGCGTCGAACCTGGGCCGGCCGGCGGCGGGCCAGGGCGGTGGCGGCGGCGAGTTCGGCCCGCCCGGCAGCGGGGAGCCGGCCGGCTACGCGCCCGAGGGGAACTTCGGCGCGTACGCGGACGAGGAGTACGACAAACCGCGCCGCGGCCGCAAGTGGATCAAGAGGTCGCTCTACACCGTGCTCGCGCTCGCCGTCATCGGCGGCGGTCTCTACGGCGGATACCGCTGGACGCAGACGCAGTACTTCGTCGGCTCGAACGACGAGCACGTGGCGCTCTACCGCGGCATCAACCAGGACCTCGCCTGGGTCAGCCTCTCCAAGGTCGAAAAGGACCACCCCGAGATCGAGCTCAAGTACCTGCCTCCGTACCAGAAGAAGCAGGTCGAGGCGTCGATCGCCGAGGGGGACCTGGCCGCCGCCCAGGACAAGATCGTGGAGCTGTCCGCGCAGGCCGGCGCCTGCAAGAAGCAGGCCGAGCGGCAGCAGGCCGAGACCGAGAACAACGCGAAGACCGGCGAGGGCGAGGCGGGCGGCACCACCGGCACCGCCTCCAAGGCGTCGCTGCGCAAGGTCACGCCCACGCCGAACCCGTCGAACTCGCCGTCCGGCAAGGCGAAGTCACCGTCACCCACGCCCACCCCTGGCCCCACTCTCTCCGAGGAAGAGCAGCAGCTGGCCAAGGCGTGCGCACAGCAGTAGAAGCCGTTGGGGGCCACAGCACGCCATGAGTAGTAGTTCCACGACCCATACGTCGACCATCGGCGCGATCGGCGCACCCAGCCGGCGCAACACCGAGCTGGCGCTCCTCGCGTTCGCCGTGATCATCCCCGTCTTCGCCTACGCCAACGTGGGGCTGGCCATCGACGGCTCGCTCCCCGCGGGCCTGCTCGGTTACGGGCTCGGCCTCGGGCTGCTCGCCGGCGTCGCCCACATCGTCGTCCGCAAGTTCGCGGCCTACGCGGACCCGCTGCTGCTGCCACTGGCGACGCTGCTCAACGGGCTCGGTCTGGTCGTCATCTGGCGGCTCGACCAGTCGGAGCGGCTGCAGCGCCTGGGCAAGCTCGCCTACGGGGCGTTCAGCCCGTCGGCGCCCAAGCAGCTGATGTACTCGGCCATCGGCATCGCGCTGTTCGTCGGCGTACTGATGCTGCTCAAGGACCACCGCATCCTTCAGCGCTACACGTACATCTCGATGGTCGGCTCGATCATCCTGCTGCTGCTCCCGCTCGTGCCCGGTCTCGGCATGAACGTCTTCGGCGCCAAGATCTGGATCCACATCGGCGGCTTCTCCATCCAGCCCGGTGAGTTCGCCAAGATCGTCATCGCGATCTTCTTCGCCGGCTACCTGATGGTGAAGCGGGACGCGCTGGCCCTGGCCAGCCGCCGCTTCCTGGGTCTTTACCTGCCGCGCGGCCGTGACCTGGGCCCGATCATCGTCGTCTGGGCGATGTCGATCCTCATCCTGGTCTTCGAGACCGACCTCGGTACGTCGCTGCTGTTCTTCGGCATGTTCGTCGTGATGCTGTACGTCGCCACCGAGCGCACCAGCTGGATCGTCTTCGGTCTGCTGATGTCCGCCGTCGGCGCGGTCACCGTCGCGACCTTCGAGCCGCACGTCCAGGAACGCGTCGACGCCTGGCTGAACCCGTTCTCCGATGCGGTCATCCAGTCCACGGGCTCCGACCAGATCGCCCAGTCCCTGATGGCGTTCGGCTCCGGCGGCGTCCTCGGCACCGGCCTCGGCCAGGGCAACTCCGACCTGATCGGCTTCGCCGCCAACTCCGACTTCGTCCTGGCCACCTACGGCGAGGAGATGGGCCTGGCCGGTGTCATGGCCGTCCTGCTCATCTACGGGCTGATCGTCGAGCGGGGTGTGCGCACCGCACTCGCGGCCCGCGACCCCTTCGGCAAGCTGCTCGCGGTCGGCCTCTCCGGCGCCTTCGCGATCCAGGTGTTCGTCGTCGCCGGCGGCGTCATGGGCCTCATCCCGCTGACCGGTATGACGATGCCCTTCCTCGCCTACGGCGGTTCCTCGGTGATCGCGAACTGGGCGCTCATCGGCATCCTCATCCGCATCAGCGACACCGCCCGCCGCCCGGCGCCCGCCCCCGCCCCCAACCCCGACGCCGAGATGACCCAGGTGGTCCGACCGTGAACAAGCCCCTGCGCCGCATCGCGATCTTCTGTGGTCTGCTCGTCCTCGCCCTGCTGATCCGCGACAACTGGCTCCAGTACGTCCAGGCCGACTCGCTCCAGACGAACGAGAAGAACCGCCGCGTCACCATCGAGCGGTACGCCCAGCCGCGCGGCGACATCATCGTCGACGGCAAGCCCATCACCGGCTCGAAGGCGACCTCCGGCACCGACCTGAAGTACAAGCGGACCTGGAAGAACGGGCCCATGTGGTCGCCCGTCACCGGCTACGCCTCGCAGATCGTCGGCGCCACCCAGCTGGAGTCCATCGAGGACGGCATTCTCACCGGCAACGACGACCGGCTCTTCTTCCGCCGCACCCTCGACATGATCACGGGCAAGAAGAAGGAGGGTGGCAACGTCACGACCACCCTGAACGCCGCCGCGCAGCAGGCCGCGTACGACGGTCTGAAGACCCGCGGCAAGGGTGCCGTCGCCGCCATCGAGCCCTCCACCGGCAAGATCCTCGCGCTCGCCTCCACACCGTCGTACGACCCCTCGGTCTTCGCCGGCAACTCCACCAAGGACAGCGAGACCTTCGGCAAGCTCGACAAGGACAAGGACAAGCCGCTCCTCAACCGGGCGCTGCGCGAGACGTACCCGCCGGGCTCCACGTTCAAGCTGGTCACGGCCGCGGCCGCGCTGGAGAGCGGCAACTACGACCCGGACAAGGCGACCGACACCCCGCTGCCGTGGACGATGCCGGGCACCACGCAGCCGCTGAAGAACGAGGGCAACATCCCGTGTAAGAACGCGACGCTGCGGGTCGCCCTGAAGGTCTCCTGCAACACCGTGTTCGGCAAGATCGGCGCCGACCTCGGCACCGACAAGATGGCCGAGGAGGCCGAGAAATTCGGCTTCAACGAGCAGCAGTTCGTCCCGGTCCGCTCCAACGCGTCGAACTTCGACACCAAGATGAACCTGTCGTCGACGGCGCTGTCCTCCATCGGCCAGTACAACACCGCCGCCACCCCGCTCCAGATGGCCATGGTCGCGTCTGCGATCGCGAACGACGGCAAGCTGATGGAGCCGTACATGGTCGACGAGCTCCAGGCCCCGAACCTCGACACGATCGAGAAGACGGAGCCCAAGGAGATGAGCCGGCCGCTCTCCGAGGAGAACGCGCAGAAGCTCCAGTCGATGATGGAGACGGTCGTCAACGACCCGGGCGGCACCGGCGGCAACGCCAAGATCCCCAACGTCACCGTCGGCGGCAAGACCGGTACCGCCCAGCACGGTGTCGACAACAGCGAGAATCCCTACGCCTGGTTCGTCTCGTACGCGAAGACCGACTCGGGCTTTCCGGTCGCCGTGGCCGTCGTGGTCGAGGACAGCGCGGCCAGCCGTCAGGACATCTCGGGTGGCGGTCTCGCCGCCCCGATCGCGAAGAGCGTGATGGAAGCGGTCATCGGCAAGAAGGGGTGACCCACGGGTGACCCACGTGACGGGGGCCGCCGGGAGGTTCACCCCTCCTTGTGACCCCTGTCACCCGTTCTTCACAGAGACGCACGTGGCGATACCGGTCCTGTCACGGGTCACGGTGGTGGCCAGGTCATGTCGGGCAAGCCGGGTACGGTATGCCCGGACAGCACACCGCCCGACCCCGCACGGGACGGTCGGGACCGACGGAGAGGGCTGGTAGGTAACCATGGAAGAGCCGCGTCGCCTCGGCGGCCGGTACGAGCTGGGCCACGTGCTCGGCCGTGGTGGCATGGCCGAGGTCTACCTCGCGCATGACTCCCGGCTGGGGCGCACGGTGGCGGTGAAGACGCTGCGGGTGGACCTCGCACGCGACCCGTCGTTCCAGGCCCGGTTCCGCCGGGAGGCCCAGTCGGCCGCCTCGCTCAACCATCCCGCGATCGTGGCGGTGTACGACACGGGCGAGGACTACGTCGACCAGGTCTCCATCCCGTACATCGTGATGGAGTACGTCGACGGCTCCACGCTCCGTGAGCTTCTGCACAGCGGCCGCAAGCTGCTGCCGGAGCGCGCCATGGAGATGACCGTCGGCATCCTCCAGGCCCTGGAGTACTCGCACCGGGCGGGCATCGTCCACCGCGACATCAAGCCCGCCAACGTGATGCTGACCCGCAACGGCCAGGTCAAGGTCATGGACTTCGGCATCGCCCGCGCCATGGGCGACTCCGGCATGACGATGACGCAGACCGCGGCGGTCATCGGCACCGCGCAGTACCTCTCCCCCGAGCAGGCCAAGGGCGAGCAGGTCGACGCCCGCTCCGACCTGTACTCGACGGGCTGCCTGCTCTACGAGCTGCTCACCGTGCGGCCGCCGTTCGTCGGCGACTCGCCGGTCGCGGTCGCGTACCAGCACGTGCGCGAGGAGGCGCAGGCGCCGAGCGTCTTCGACGCCGAGATCACGCCCGAGATGGACGCGATCGTCCTCAAGGCCCTGACCAAGGACCCGGACTACCGCTACCAGTCGGCCGACGAGATGCGGGCCGACATCGAGGCCTGCCTCGACGGCCAGCCCGTCGCGGCCACCGCCGCCATGGGCGCGGTCGGCTACGGCGGGAGCGACGGCTACGGCTCCGACCAGCAGACCGCCATGCTCCACTCGCAGAACGGCGCGGCGCCCACGTCGATGCTGCCCCCGGTCAACGCGGACGACGGCGGCTACGGCTACGACGACCGCCCCGACCGGCGCAAGCAGGGCAAGAACCGCACCTCGACGATCCTGCTGGTGGTCGCCGGCATCCTCGTCCTGATCGGCGCGATCCTCATCGGGAAGTACGTCTCCAGCGGGGACGGCGGTGACGACGGCGACGTCACCGTGCCGTCCCTGGTCGGCGAGACGTTCGAGGAGGCCCAGCGGAAGGCCGAGAACGTCGATCTGAAGGTCGTCCGCGGCGACAGCATGGCGTGCGAGGACCAGCCCGCCAAGCACGTCTGCGAGCAGGACCCGGCGGACGGCAAGCTCGCCAAGAACGACACGATCACCGTCCGCATGTCGACGGGCGCGCCCAAGGTCGCGGTCCCGGACGTGAAGGGCCTCTCCTACGAGGACGCCGAGGCGGAGCTGAAGGACAAGGGCTTCACCAACATCAAGAAGACCACCAAGGAGTCCGAGCGGACCCCGGGCAAGGTCATCGAGCAGGATCCCGCGGGCGACACCAAGCTCGAGAAGGGTGCCGAGATCACCCTGACGGTCGCCACGGAGAAGGCGACCACCACGGTCCCGAACGTCTCCGGCGGCAACCTCACCTGCGACCAGGCGAAGCAGCAGCTCGAGGCCAGCAACCTCAAGGCCAGTTGCACGGAGGAGGAGAACGCCGGCGTCGAGGCCGGCAAGGTCTTCTCCCAGAACCTCTCCGCGGGCACCAAGGCCGACCCGGGCTCCACGGTGCAGCTGAAGGTCGCCAAGGCGCCCGCGCAGAAGGCGGTCCCGGGCGTCATCGGCCAGAAGGTCAAGGACGCCAAGAAGATGCTGCAGGACGCCGGCTTCACGAACATCCAGTTCGCCGGCGGCAGCGACCAGGGCGACGACGCCCGCGTCATCCAGCAGGACCCGGCCGGCAACACCCCGTCCGACCCCGCGAAGACCACGGTGACGCTGACCACGATCGGTGGCGGTGGCGGCGGGGACAACGGAGGCAACGGCGGCAACGGGAACAATGGGGGCAACGGCAACGGCGGCTTCATCGGCGGCTTCGGCAACGACGGCTGACCGCCCCGCCCCCGGCGGATACGACGGAGCCCCGATCCCAGGAAGGGATCGGGCCCGTCGCCCCGAGTACGCGGCCGCCCCACTCGGCGGGTGCCCGCGGGACGCCGTGGCGCA
>NZ_JBEXOS010000052.1:0-59442 GCF_040611655.1 Streptomyces sp. NPDC006552 | reverse complement strand
GGCACGTCGGCGAGCAGTTCGGGCCGGGCCCGGCTCGGGGCGGGCCTGGTGCGCGTACCGGACGTGCCTGGTCACCGGCCCCCCACCCCTGGCCTACAGGCTGATCTGCGGCGCTACAGGTACAGGCCCGTCGAATCCTCCGAGCCCTCGAACCGGTCGGCCGCCACCGCGTGCAGGTCCCGCTCGCGCATCAGCACGTACGCGACCCCGCGCACCTCGACCTCGGCCCGGTCCTCCGGATCGAAGAGCACCCGGTCGCCCGGCTCCACGGCCCGCACGTTCTGCCCGACCGCCACCACCTCGGCCCAGGCCAGCCGCCGACCGACCGCCGCCGTCGCGGGGATCAGGATGCCGCCGCCGCTGCGCCGCTCACCCTCCGCGGTGTCCTGGCGCACCAGCACGCGGTCGTGCAGCATGCGGATCGGCAACTTGTCGTCGTGACGGTTCTTCTGGCTCACGGCGACGAACCTACCTGTCCCAGGGCCACGCGGGCGCCCCGGGTCAGTCCTTGCGGCGCCGCGAGCCCACCGTGAGCAGCCCGACCACCCCGACCACGACGAGCGCGGCCGGCACGATCCGCCCGAGCCGCGGCGCGCCCTCCTCGGAGACGAACTGGCCCTTCACCTCGGAGACGAGCCGGTTGGCACCGACGTACGCCCGTCCGAGGGTGTGATCGACGTTCGACACCAGCTTGGCCTTCGCGTCGCCGACGATCGTCTTCGGGTGCACGCGCACCCCGATCTCGTCGAGCGTCTCGGCCAGAGCCTGACGGCGGCGCTTGATGTCCGCCTCGATCTGCGCCGACGTCCGCGTATCCGGCGTATCCGACGTGCTGGACGTATCCGACACCGCGCTGCCTCCGTGGTCGCTTCGTTTCCGCTCGCTGTCCTGCGTGACGGCTGAAGGACAGTCTGTCAGCTCAGGGCCGACCTCACCCCACGGCACCCCTATTACCCTCGTCCGGAGTCACGTGGCACCACCCATTCCCGCGAGGAGAACACGAGCGATATGAGCGAGCGACTTCAGCCCGGCGACACCGCCCCCGCCTTCACCCTCCCCGACGCCGACGGCAACGAGGTCTCCCTCGCCGACCACCGCGGCCGCAAGACGATCGTCTACTTCTACCCCGCCGCCCTCACCCCCGGATGCACCAAGCAGGCGTGCGACTTCACCGACAACCTCGACGTGCTCGCCGCCGCCGGCTACGACGTCATCGGCGTCTCCCCCGACAAGCCGGAGAAGCTCGCCAAGTTCCGCGACCAGGAGAACCTCAAGGTCACCCTGGTCGGCGACCCGGAGAAGAAGGTCCTGGCGGCCTACGGCGCCTTCGGCGAGAAGAAGCTCTACGGCAAGGTCGTCACCGGCGTCATCCGCTCCACGGTCGTCGTCGACGCCGACGGCACGGTCGAGCACGCCTTCTACAACGTGAAGGCGACCGGCCACGTGGCGAAGATCATCAAGGACCTCGGCATCTGACCAGCCCGGCCGGGTACCCCGCTGCGCTGTGACGAAAGTCCCCACGCCCGGGGACTTTCGTTTGCGAGCGCCACCATCGAGCAAGTGATCCCCTGGGAAGCGATGTATGTCCACAGAAGGGATCGCCATGTCCACCGACACCGAGGAAGGGCGTACCCCGCCCGACCCGGAGGCGGTCAAGCGTCACCCGGCGCTGTTCCGCGCCGTCAGGCGGCGTAAGAACCCGCCCCTGCGCCGCACCGACATCACCGTCACCGACGACGCGGCGGTGAAGCGGGCGGTCAAGGCGGCCTCGCTCGGCAACGCCATGGAGTGGTTCGACTTCGGGATCTACTCCTACCTCGCGGTCACCATCGGCCACGTCTTCTTCCCGTCCGGGAACGACACGGTCCAGCTGATCTCGTCCTTCGCGACCTTCGCCGTCTCCTTCCTGGTCCGCCCGGTCGGCGGCATGGTCTTCGGCCCGATGGGTGACAAGATCGGCCGCAAGAAGGTCCTGGCGATGACCATGATCCTGATGGCGGTCGGCACCTTCGCCATCGGCCTGATCCCGTCCTACGCCACCATCGGCTTCTGGGCGCCGGTCCTGCTCATCCTCTTCCGCCTCGTCCAGGGCTTCTCCACCGGCGGCGAGTACGGCGGCGCCTCCACCTTCATCGCCGAGTACGCCCCCGACAAGCGCCGCGGCTACTTCGGCAGCTTCCTGGAGTTCGGCACACTCTCCGGATACGTCGGCGCGGCCGGCCTCGTCACCATCCTCACCGCCGTGCTCGGCAGCGACGGCATGGAGTCCTGGGGCTGGCGCGTACCGTTCCTCGTCGCGGGCCCCATCGGCATCGTCGGCCTCTACCTGCGGCTGAAGCTGGACGAGACCCCGGCCTTCCAGAAGCTGGAGGACGAATCCGCGCACAAGGCGACGGACGCGGCCTCCGCGGTCGAGACCACCGCCAAGGGCGACCTCGCCAAGATCTTCCGCGACTACTGGCCGACGCTGATCCTCTGCATCTGCCTGGTCGGCGCGTACAACATCACCGACTACATGCTGCTCTCGTACATGCCGACCTATCTGTCGGACGAGATGGGCTACTCCGAGGCCCACGGCCTGATCATCCTCATCGCCACGATGATCGTCCTGATGTGCATCATCAGCCAGATCGGCAAGCTCTCCGACCACTTCGGCCGCAAGCCGCTCCTGATGACCGGCATGCTCGGCTTTTTGGTCACCTCCATCCCGGCCTTCCTGCTGGTCAAGAACGGCGCCCTGTGGGCCGTCTCGCTCGGCATGCTGATGCTCGGCCTCTCCCTGGTCTGCATGCTCGGCACCATGTCCGCGGCGCTCCCCGCGCTCTTTCCGACCCAGGTCCGCTACGGCTCCCTCTCGGTCGGCTACAACCTCTCCGCCTCGCTCTTCGGCGGCACGACCCCGCTGGTCGTCACGGCCCTCATCTCGTGGACGGGCACCGACATGATGCCCGCGTACTACGCCATGGCGGCGGCCCTGGTCGGCGTCATCGCGGTCGCCTGCATGAAGGAGACCGCGCAGAAGCCGCTGGCCGGTTCCCCACCGTCGGTGGAGACCGAGCGAGAGGCGGCGGAAATGGTCGAGTCCCAGGCCCCGTCCCCGAGGTTCTGACCCCGCCCCACCCCTCCCCCGCTTTCCGGATCGGGCCGTTCCGCATTTCGTGCGTGACGGTCCGATTTTCGGTTCGTTGGGCTGTACGAGAAGCGAACGGGCGAACGAGGAGGGGGCGTTATGGCTGGACAGCGATACACCCGGGAGTTACTGGAGGAAGCGGCGCGCCGGGCGTCCTCGTGGGATGAGGCGGTGCGGTGGTGTGGGGGTGAGCCGACGACCGGGAGCAGAAGCTACCTCCGCAAGAAGATGGCGGAGGCGGGGATCGACACCTCCCACTTCCCGAGCCAGTGGGTACGGCACACCGAAGCGCGGCTGCGCCAGGCCGTGGCCGCCGCGCGGTCGCTGAAGGAAGTCGTCGGCCTGCTCGGCATCAGCAACGTCGGGGGGAACCAGGCTCATATCGGCCGCCGGATCGCCGCCCTGGGCATCGACACCTCCCACTTCGTGGTCCGGCGCGGTGGGCCGAAGGGCTCCCGCGGAGAAGTCCTGGCCTTGAGGCCGCCCGCGGAAGGCCGAGTACCCGGGCACCGGCTGCGCGCGGCCTTGCTGCGCCGCGGGGTGCCCGAGCGGTGTGCCGAGTGCGGAGTCGGTGTGGAGTGGAACGGCGGTCCCCTCCGGCACGAAGTCGACCATGTCAACGGGGAATGGTGGGACAACCGTCCGGAGAACCTGCGCCTGCTGTGCCCCAACTGCCACGCGGTGACCGACACTTACCGCGGCCGGAAGCGGGGTACGGCGTGACACGGTATCCCCGGAGACTGCTCACCGCGGAGGCCGCGAAGTCATCGAGCGTCGTTGACCTGATGCGGCGCCTGGGCACCCCGATGGGCTCCAAACCACGCCGTTATCTGCTGGCACGGCTCGCGCACTACGGGATCGACACCTCTCACTTCTGCGAAGAACCGCTTCCCCCGCGTGCGCCGAGGTCGTTCGCCAAGGAGATCCTGGCCGATGCGGCGGCACGCTCCACCAGCATCCGCGACATGTTCGTCCACATGGGCATCCCTCCACAGGACGGGCCGTACGGGCATGTCCGGCGGAAGCTCGACACCTTCGGCATCGACACCAGCCACTTCACCAGCGGCCGCGCCAGGACGGGCGAACACCTCTATCCACAGGCGGAGTTCACTCGCGCCGTGGCATCGTCCCGGACCCTCGCAGCCGTCCTGCGAAAACTGGGTGAGCCCCGCGTCAACGGATCGACGTTTGCCAAGGCGAAGCGCAGCATCGACGCCTACGGGCTCTCGACCGAGCACTTCACCGGGCAGGGTCACCTGGTGGGTACGGTCTCACCCCGACGCAAGGGAGCGCAGGCCATCCTGGTCCGCCAGGCACCGGGTTCTCGGCGTACGCCCACGTCGCTGTTGCGCCGGGCGCTGTGCGACATCGGCACCCCTGCCGTGTGCGCGGCGTGCGGCTTGGGCGAGCTCTGGCGAGGCAAGCGACTGGTCCTGGAGATCGACCACGTCAACGGAGACCGCGCGGACAACCGTCCGGAGAATCTGCGGTATCTGTGCCCGTCCTGCCACAGCCAGACCAGAACCTTCTCGAACCGGCGCCCCTTCGCCCAGTAGAGTAAGCCGGGCGGGTCCGTACCCCAGCTGGCCGAGAGGGCGCCGGTTTAGGTCCGGTGTGTCGTGGGTTCGAGTCCCACCGGGCCCACACGCCGAGGGGCGCGGCCTGTGCAGGCCGCGCCCCTCGTCACTCTCCCGGCGCTCAGCCCACCAGCTCCCGCACCACCGGCACCAGCGCCCGAAACGCCTTCCCCCGGTGGGAGATCGCGTTCTTCTCCGCCGGGGTCAGCTCCGCGCACGTGCGGGTGGAGCCCTCGACCTGGAGGATCGGGTCGTAGCCGAAGCCGCCCGTGCCCGCGGGAGCGTGCCGCAGGACTCCGCGGAGCTGGCCCTCGACCACGCGCTCCGTGCCGTCCGGCAGCGCGAGCGCCGCCGCGCA
The DNA here is from genome assembly GCF_040611655.1 of Streptomyces sp. NPDC006552. Lineage (NCBI taxonomy): Bacteria > Bacillati > Actinomycetota > Actinomycetes > Kitasatosporales > Streptomycetaceae > Streptomyces > Streptomyces sp. NPDC006552. The sequence goes on along the minus strand of NZ_JBEXOS010000052.1, from coordinate 54,377 downwards.
GGCGAAGTGGGCGGTGCGGTGGCGGTCCTCGTCGATGTCGCCGAGCTGGGCGAGGAGCAGGTCGAGGTTGGCCTGGTCGTCGCCGTGCTTGCCGGCCCAGCGGGCGGAGAAGATGCCGGGCGCGCCGCCGAGGACGTCGACGCAGAGGCCGGAGTCGTCGGCGACGGCGGGCAGGCCGGTGGCGCGGGCGAGGGCGTGGGCCTTGAGGAGGGCGTTCTCGGCGAAGGTGACGCCGGTCTCGCGGACGTCGGGGATGTCGGGGTAGGCGTCCGCGCCGACGAGTTCGTGGGGCAGGCCGGCGTCGGCGAGGATGGCGCGGAGTTCGACGATCTTGCCGTTGTTGCGGGTGGCGAGGATGAGGCGGGTCATGCCTTCAGTATCCCGCCACCCGCGGCGGCGCGGTCGCGGTGGCCGCTACGGCGTGCAGACCTTGGTGAGTTCGCCCGCGGCGTCGGTGACCGGGGTGACGTCGGGGGTCTCGTCGCCGTTCTTGATGGCTGTGCGGACATTGTCGACGGCCTTGTCGAGGTCGCCGACGGCCCGGGAGACGTCGGCGTCGTCGGTCTTGTCGCCGATGCTGTCGAGGTTGGTGTCGATGGAGGCGAGGGCCTCGTCGGCCTGGCCGGGGTCGTTCGCCGCGTTCTCGACGGCCTGCTGGAGGTCGGTGACGCTGTCGGCGATGGCGTCGGCGGTCTGGACGCAGTCGAGCGCCTTGTCGACGGCGGAGCAGCCGGCGGCGGCCGGCAGGGCGGTCAGTGCGACGGCTGCCGCGAGTAGGGCGGTGCGGCGGTGGCGGCGCGCGGCCATGGAACGGTCCTCCCCTGAAGTACGGACGGGTGGGCGGCGGTTGCGGATGCGTGCCGTCCACCCGTTCGTAGGGACGCGGTGGGTGGCCTGCTGGTTGCCACCATGCTTGGGGAGTTCTTTACCTGCGTGGCGGGGGTTATGCGGGGTCGGTGGGGGTGAGTGCCTGGCGCTGGGCGGCGGCGAGTTCGTCGCAGCCGGCGACGGCGAGGTCGAGGAGGGAGTTCAGTTCGGCGCGGTCGAAGGGTTCGGCTTCGGCGGTGCCCTGGATCTCGACGAAGCGGCCGTCGCCGGTGCAGACGACGTTCATGTCGGTGTCGGCGCGGACGTCTTCCTCGTAGCAGAGGTCGAGGAGGGGCGTGCCGCCGACGATGCCGACGGAGACGGCGCTGACGGTACCGGTGAGGGGCTGCCGGTTGGCCTTGATGATCTTCTTGCCCTGGGCCCAGGCGACGGCGTCGGCGAGGGCGACGTAGGCGCCGGTGATGGCGGCGGTGCGGGTGCCGCCGTCGGCCTGGAGGACGTCGCAGTCGAGGACGATGGTGTTCTCGCCGAGCGCCTTGTAGTCGATGACGGCGCGCAGGGAGCGGCCGATGAGGCGGCTGATCTCGTGGGTGCGGCCGCCGATCTTGCCGCGGACGGCTTCGCGGTCGCCGCGGGTGTTGGTGGAGCGGGGCAGCATCGAGTACTCGGCGGTGACCCAGCCCTCGCCGCTGCCCTTGCGCCAGCGCGGGACGCCTTCGGTGAAGGAGGCTGTGCAGAAGACTTTGGTGTCGCCGAAGGAGACGAGGACGGAGCCTTCGGCGTGCTTGCTCCAGCCGCGTTCGATGGTGATCGGGCGGAGCTGTTCGGGGGTGCGGCCGTCGATGCGAGACATGGGCCCGAGCCTATCGGGAGCGGGCGGGGACGCAGGACGGGGCGGGTTGGGCGGGGTCTGGGGCCCGGGTGGCCCCCGGGCGGGACCAGGTGGGCGGGGGCGAGCGAGAGCAGGGGACCCGACGGGCCGGGCCGGGCGAGACCAGTGGGCGGGGTCGATGGGCAGGTCCAGTGCGGGGGGCCACGGGCCGGGACGGGAAAGGCCGCCGGCCCGGGGTGTGCGGGGCGGCGGCCTTTCTGGTCTGGGCGGGAGCCGGGTGCGGGCCCGGTCCCGGTCAGAGGTGGCGACTCACATCATGTCTTCGATGTCGGCGGCGATGGGGTCGGCGTCGGTGCCGATGACGACCTGGATCGCGGTGCCCATCTTCACGACGCCGTGGGCGCCGGCGGCCTTCAGGGCGGCCTCGTCGACCAGGGCCGGGTCCTTGACCTCGGTGCGCAGGCGCGTGATGCAGCCCTCGATCTCGTCGATGTTCTCGATGCCGCCGAGCCCGGCGACGATCTTCTCAGCCTTGGTGGCCATTGCGTTCTCCCTGTGGTTCCCCGGCCCGCCGTGTGGGCCGCTTTGTCACGGTAACCCACGGTTGGCCCAACTTCGCGAGCGGTGGCGCCGCCCGTCCCGAAAGATGACGAGCGACGACCAGCACGTGGACGGACCCGTCCCGCGACTGGTCTACACCAGTTTCCGACAACCGCCAAACGTGGTTTGTCCCGGGAGGACGCCCATGAGCGCGAACGCCGCCGCCACGCCGCGACAGAGCCCCTGGGGGAACTTCTTCCAGGGGCTCCAGAAGATGGGACGCAGCCTTCAGCTGCCCATCGCCGTCCTGCCGGCCGCCGGTATCGTCAACCGGCTCGGCCAGCCCGACGTCTTCGGCGACGACGGGCTCGGCTGGACCAATGTGGCGAAGGTCTTCGCGGGCGCGGGCGGCGCCCTGCTCGACGCCGATCTCGGGCTGCCGCTGCTGTTCTGCATCGGTGTCGCGATCGGTATGGCCAAGAAGGCGGACGGATCCACGGCGCTCGCGGCGGTGGCGGGCTTCCTCGTCTACCGGGGGGTGCTGCGCCAGTTCCCGATCGACTGCGCCGACGGGGCGAAGGCCGTGGCGGTGGGGTGCCAGGCGGCGGACAACACCGTCTCCGCGTTCCAGTACCAGAATCCGGGCGTCTTCGGCGGCATCATCATGGGCTTCCTGGCGTCGTTCTTCTGGGTCCGCTACCACCGTACGAAGCTGGTGTCGTGGCTCGGCTTCTTCAACGGCCGCCGGCTCGTCCCGATCATCATGGCGTTCATCGGCATCGTCTTCGCCGTGATCTGCCTGTGGATCTGGCCGCCGATCGGTGACGCGCTGGAGCACTTCTCGGACTGGTTGCAGGGGCTGGGGGCGATCGGCTCGGGCATCTTCGGTGTCGCCAACCGCGCGCTGCTGGTGATCGGCCTGCACCAGTTCCTCAACGTGCCGCTGTGGTTCCAGTTCGGCTCGTACACCAAGCCGGACGGCACGACCGTGCACGGGGACATCAACATGTTCCTCAGTGGCGATCCGTCCGCCGGCATCTATCAGACGGGCTTCTTCCCGATCATGATGTTCGCGCTGCCGGCGGCCTGTCTGGCGATGTACCACTGTGCGCGGCCGGAGCGGCGCAAGGCGGTCGGCGGCATGATGCTGTCGCTGGCGCTGACGTCGTTCGTCACGGGGATCACCGAGCCGATCGAGTACTCCTTCGTCTTCATCGCGCCGCTGCTGTACGCGGTGCACGCGGTGCTGACCGGGGTCTCGATGGCGGTGACGTGGGGGCTCGGGGTCAAGGACGGCTTCAGCTTCTCGGCGGGGCTCATCGACTACCTGATCAACTGGAGCCTGGCGACCAAGCCCTGGCTGATCATCGTGATCGGGCTCTGTTTCGCCGTCGTCTACTACGCGGTCTTCCGGTTCGCGATCACGAAGTTCGACCTGAAGACGCCGGGGCGTGAGCCGGAGGACGAGGTGGAGGACGTCACCAAGTAGCGCTTCCGCTCCGCTCGAAGGGCCCCTGGACTACTGGTCCGGGGGCCCTTCGTCACGTATGAGCCGGAGCGGACGCATATGTTCCAGACCACAGAATCGGCGCCTTCCTTATCTCGCCTTCACCGTGCTACAACAGGTCTACACCACTGAGTGGTGTAGACCACGCGTGCAGTTGAGCCGCGTTCCCGAGACGCCGCCGTCCCCCCTTCCCCAGGCGGCGCCTGCCCACTGGAGGAAGTTGTGTCCACGGCTAGTGCCGCGCCCGCGGCCGACAAGAAGAAGAAGGGCGCAGGCGCGATGGCTGTCATGCAGCGCATCGGCCGCAGCCTCATGCTGCCGGTCGCCGTGCTGCCCGCAGGCGCTCTGCTCGTCCGCCTCGGCAACCCCGACATGCTCGGCAGGGACTCCTTCCCGGCCTTCATCACCAAGATCGCCTCGTTCATGGCCGCGGGCGGCAACGCGATCCTCGACAACATGGCGCTGCTGTTCGCCGTCGGCATCGCGATCGGCTTCGCCAAGAAGTCGGACGGCTCCACCGCTCTGGCGGCCGTGACCGGCTACCTGGTCTTCAAGAACGTGCTGGCCACGTTCACCGACAAGAACCTGCCGAAGGTGGCCACGGCCGTCGACGGCAAGGTCGTCATGGTCGACGCCCCGGTGGACGCCAAGGTCCTCGGCGGCGTGGTCATGGGCATAGTCGTGGCCCTGCTCTACCAGCGGTTCTACCGGACCAAGCTGCCCGCCTGGGCGGGCTTCTTCGGCGGCCGCCGCCTCGTGCCGATCCTCTCCGCCTTCGCGGGCCTGATCATCGCCGTCGTCTTCGGCTACATCTGGCCGGTCCTCGGCACGGGTCTGCACAACTTCGGTGAGTGGCTGGTCGGTTCGGGCGCGGTCGGCGCCGGTATCTTCGGTGTCGCCAACCGTGCGCTGATCCCGATCGGCATGCACCACCTGCTCAACTCCTTCCCCTGGTTCCAGGCGGGTTCGTACCAGGGCAAGAGCGGTGACATCAACCGCTTCCTCGCCGGTGACCCGACCGCCGGCCAGTTCATGACCGGCTTCTTCCCGATCATGATGTTCGCCCTCCCGGCCGCCTGCCTCGCGATCGTGCACTGCGCCCGCCCCGAGCGCCGCAAGGTCGTCGGCGGCATGATGTTCTCGCTCGCCGCCACCGCGTTCGTCACCGGCGTGACCGAGCCGATCGAGTTCACGTTCATGTTCATCGCCCCGGTCCTGTACGCCATCCACGCGGTGCTCACCGGTGTCTCGATGGCCCTGACCTGGGCGCTCGGCATGAAGGACGGCTTCGGCTTCTCGGCCGGCGCGGTCGACTTCTTCCTGAACCTGGGCATTGCGACCAAGCCGTGGATGCTGGTCCTGGTCGGTCTCTGCTTCGCCGTCCTCTACTACGTGATCTTCCGGTTCGCGATCGTCAAGTTCAACCTGCCGACGCCGGGCCGCGAGTCCGACGAGGAGCTGGCGGAGCTGCTGAAGGCCGAGGCCAAGTAGCCGCACCCCCGCACATGGCGAAGGCCCCGGAACCGTACGGTTCCGGGGCCTTCGCCATGTCGCACCGGCACGCTCAGAGCTCGTACGCCGCCCCGGCCACCGCCAGCTCCACCGGCCCGTCGAAGACATCCCGCGCGTCCGCCAGGTTCACCTGCGGGTCCGTCCAGGGCGGGATGTGGGTGAGGACCAGCTTGCGGGCGCCGGCCCGGCGCGCCGCGTCGCCGGCCTCGCGGCCGTTCAGGTGCAGCTCCGGGATGTTCTCCTTGCCGTGCGTGAACGCCGCCTCGCACAGGAACAGGTCGCTGTCCGCGGCCAGTTCGTCGAGCGCGGCGCACGGCCCGGTGTCACCGGAGTACGTCAGGGAGCGGCCGCCGTGCTCGATGCGGATGGCGTACGACTCGACCGGGTGGCAGACCTTCTCCATGCGCACCGAGAAGGGGCCGATCTCGTACGCGCCCGGCTTGACGGTGTGGAAGTCGAAGACCTCGCTGAACGCGGAGGCCGAGGGGGTGTCGGCGTGCGCGGTGGTCAGCCGCTGCTCGGTGCCCTCGGGCCCGTAGACCGGCATGGGCGCGCAACGGCCGCCGTCGTGGCGGTAGTAGCGGACGACGAAGTACGCGCACATGTCGATGCAGTGGTCCGCGTGCAGATGGCTGAGGAAGATCGCGTCGAGGTCGTAGAGACCACAGTGGCGCTGCAGCTCGCCGAGGGCGCCATTGCCCATGTCGAGGAGCAGCCGGAAGCCGTCGGCCTCGACGAGGTAGCTCGAACAGGCCGAATCCGCGGACGGGAACGACCCCGAGCAGCCGACGACGGTGAGCTTCATAAGAGCCGGAACCTCCGCGCTGGCGGTCGGGAAAGCGGGTGGGGAGCGGGACTGAGGGGTCCGTCGAGCGTAAGGCGCGAAAGGGCCGGTCGCTCCTTTGTCGCGGGCCGTTGTGGGCGAACTCACCTGCGCTGTCACCGGTTCGGGGGGCGCTCGCCCGGTGCGGCGGCCCGTGCGCCCCACCGGTACCGTCGTAGCCATGGACACGTCCTGGTGGCTCGCGCTCGCGGCCGTGGTGCTGCTCGCGCTGATCGCGGCGCTCGTCGACGGCTGGGGCCGGGGCTCGCGCCGGCGACGGCTGCGCTCCGGCTCCCCCACGGCGGCCGGCGGGCCCCGGCCGGGCGAGATCTGGTGGGCGCTCGTGCCCTACGAGGACGGGCCCGGGGGCAAGGACCGCCCGTGCCTGGTGCTGAACCGGCGCGGCGACACGGTCCAGGTCGTGAAGATCACCAGCCGGCACCACGAGGAGCGGCCCGGAGTGATCGCGCTGCCGCCGGGCGCGGTGGGCGATGCGCGGGAGCGGCGCAGCTATCTGGAGACGGACGAGCTGCGGGATGTTCCGCTACGGGACTTCCGGCGGCGGGCCGGTGTGATCGACCCGGCGCTCTGGCGCCGGGTGCGGCACCTGGGCTGACGGTCTTCGCAGGAGCTGAGCCGCTTCGGAGCGCGGGCCACGGGGCTCTGCCCCGGACCCCGCTCCTCAAGCGCCGCAGGGGCTGGATCGTGCCGGACCTGGGCGAACTGTCAGGCCCACAACTGGCCGTGCAGGACCTCGATCGCCTCTTCCGTCGTGGCCGCCGTGTAGACGCCCGTCGACAGGTACTTCCAGCCGCCGTCGGCCACGACGAAGACGATGTCGGCCGCCTCGCCCGCCTTGAGCGCCTTCTTGCCCACCCCGATCGCGGCGTGCAGCGCGGCGCCCGTGGAGACGCCCGCGAAGATGCCCTCCTGCTGGAGGAGTTCGCGGGTGCGGGTGACCGCGTCGGCGGAGCCGACCGAGAAGCGGGTGGTGAGGACGGAGGCGTCGTAGAGCTCGGGGACGAAGCCCTCGTCGAGGTTGCGCAGGCCGTAGACGAGGTCGTCGTAGCGCGGTTCGGCCGCGACGATTCTGATGTCCGGCTTCTGCTCGCGCAGGTAGCGGCCGACGCCCATGAGGGTGCCGGTGGTGCCGAGCCCCGCCACGAAGTGGGTGACCGAGGGGAGGTCCGCGAGGATCTCCGGTCCGGTGGTGGCGTAGTGCGCGCCCGCGTTGTCCGGGTTGCCGTACTGGTAGAGCATCACCCAGTCCGGGTGCTGTCCGGCCAGTTCCTTGGCGATGCGCACGGCCGTGTTGGAGCCGCCCGCGGCCGGGGAGGGGATGATCTCCGCGCCCCACATGGCGAGGAGGTCGCGCCGCTCCTGGGAGGTGTTCTCCGGCATGACGCAGACGATGCGGTAGCCCTTGAGGCGGGCGGCCATCGCCAGTGAGATGCCGGTGTTGCCCGAGGTGGGTTCGAGGATGGTGCAGCCGGGGGTGAGCCGGCCGTCCTTCTCGGCCTGCTCGATCATGTGGAGCGCGGGGCGGTCCTTGACCGAGCCGGTGGGGTTGCGGTCTTCCAGCTTCGCCCAGATCCGTACGGAGTCGGCGGGCGAGAGCCGCGGCAGGCGCACCAGAGGGGTGTTGCCGACCGCGGCCAGCGGACTGTCGTAACGCATAGGTCGCTACGTCCGGCTCAGCGCATGCCGCCGGCCACGGCCGGCAGGATCGTGACGCTGTCGCCGTCGGTGAGCTTGGTGTCGATGCCGTCCAGGAAGCGGACGTCCTCGTCGTTCAGGTAGACGTTCACGAAGCGGCGCAGCTGGCCCCCGTCCACGATCCGGGCGGCGATGCCCGAGTGCCGGGTGTCCAGGTCGGTGAACAGCTCGGCGAGGTTGTCCCCGCTGCCCTGGACGGCCTTGGCGCCGTCGGTGTAGGTGCGGAGGATGGTCGGGATGCGGACCTCGATGGCCATGCTGGTGCTCCTGTCAGGAGTCGGAAGTCGTGTGGAGGGGCGCGCGGCGGTGCCCCGTACCGGCGGGCGGCCGTACGCGGAGGTGCGGTTCAGCGCGGACAGCTGGCGCCGGCGAGGCGGCACAGGTCGACGTGCAGCCGCGCCACGAGCAGCGTGCCCGGCGTCTTTTCGCTCACGTCGTGGGAAACCATGGGCTCATCGTAACGATTCCCGTCCGGGTTCCCCGAGTGTGATCTCAGCATGCGGTCGAAATCCGTCCGATGGCCGGGACGATCCTCGGATCAGGCCGTGACCTGGACCTCTTCCTCCGTCACCTGGCCCTCGACGATGCGGAACGAGCGGAACTGGAAGGGGCCCGCGTCGTCGGTGTCGGCGGTGGAGACCAGGACGTAGTGGGCGCCGGGTTCGTTGGCGTAGGAGATGTCGGTGCGTGAGGGGTAGGCCTCGGTGGCGGTGTGCGAGTGGTAGATGACCACGGGCTCCTCGTCGCGGTCGTCCATGTCGCGGTAGAGCTTGAGCAGGTCGCCGGAGTCGAACTCGTAGAACGTGGGCGAGCGGGCGGCGTTGAGCATCGGGACGAAGCGCTCGGGGCGTCCCGCGCCGGCCGGGCCGGCGACGACGCCGCACGCCTCGTCGGGGTGGTCGGCGCGGGCGTGGGCCACGATCTGGTCGTACAGGGCCTGTGAAATCGTCAGCATGCGGCCAGGATAAGCAGCAGGGCCGCCGCGTACCGGAGTGCGGTACGGGGCGGCCCAGCTGGTGAGACGCGGTGCGCGGGCGCGGGTTACGCGCGCTTGGCGAACGCGGCGCTCTGCGGGTTGCGCTTGCGCAGGAAGAAGTAGGAGACGCCGAGGACGACGCCCCACACCGGGGCCGCGTAGAGGCTGACGCGGGCGTCCTTGTCGATGCCCATCAGGACGATGACCATGGCGATGAACGCCAGTGCGAGGGCGCTGGCCCAGACGCCGCCCGGGGCGCGGAACTCGGAGACGGGCAGTTCGCCGCGGTCGGAGCGCAGGCGGTAGCGGATCTGGCAGATCAGGATGACGATCCAGGCCCACATGCCGGAGATGGTGGCGAAGGAGACGACGTAGTTGAACGCCTCGCCGGGCCACTGGTAGTTGATCCAGACGCCGACCAGCATCATCGCGGCGGAGACGGACGTGCCGATGAGCGGGAGGCCGTTCCTGGTCAGCTTGGTGAAGAAGGACGGGCCCTGGCCGTTGAGCGCGAGGTCGCGCAGCATGCGGCCGGTGGAGTACATGCCCGAGTTGCAGGAGGACAGGGCGGCGGTGAGCACGACGAAGTTGACGATGCCGGCGCCCGCGGCCAGGCCCATCTTGGAGAAGGCTTCGACGAAGGGGCTCTTGCCCGCCTCGAACTCGGTCCACGGCACGACCGAGAGGATCATGATGAGGGCGCCGACGTAGAAGACGGCGATGCGCCACGGCACGGTGTTGATCGCCTTGGGCAGGACCTTCTTCGGGTCCTTGGACTCACCGGCGGTGACGCCGACCAGCTCGACGGCGAGGAAGGCGAACATGACCATCTGGAGGGTCATCAGGGTCGAGCCGATGCCGTTCTCCCCGGCGAAGAAGCCGCCCTTGTCCCACAGGTGGGTCACGGAGGCGGTGTCGCCGGCGTCGGAGAAGCCGATGGTGAGGATGCCGGCGCAGATCAGGATCATGCCGACGATGGCGGTGACCTTGACCATGGAGAACCAGAACTCCAGCTCACCGAAGAGCTTCACGGAGATCAGGTTGGCGCCGTAGAGGATGAGGGTGAAGACGAGGGCGGAGACCCATTGCGGGATGTTCCACCAGTACGTCATGTAGGTGGCGGCGGCGGTGACCTCGGTCATGCCGGTGATGACCCAGAAGAGCCAGTACGTCCAGCCGGTCACGAAGCCCGCGAAGGGGCCGATGAACTCGCGCGCGTACTCCGAGAAGGAGCCGGAGACCGGGCGGTACATGAGGAGCTCGCCGAGCGCCCGCATGATGACGAAGATGACGAGGCCCGCGACGGCGTACGCGAGGATCAGGCTGGGGCCCGCCTTGGCGATGCCCTTGCCCGCGCCGAGGAAGAGGCCGGTCCCGATGGCGCCGCCGATGGCGATCATCTGGATCTGCCGGGAGCCGAGGCCCCGCTTGTAGCCCTCGCCGCCCTCGGCGGGGTCGCTCACGGCCTCATTGCCGGCATCGTGCTGGTCGACCTGCACTGAGGTCATGGTGCTGCGCCTTTCTCCATGCCGATCCGTGCCGTCGGTGGCCCGGATCGACTGTGACGATCCTTGGGGGCTGGGCCCCTGGATGGATGGAGCTGTGCCTGCCGGCGGTCGGCCGACAAGGGCGCCCCCGGCGGACAGGGGTGGCGTCCGTCAGGTGGTCGTGAAGATTTATCACGGCGTTCACGGTGCCCGGGACGGGCCAGTGTGACGCGGACCACTGGAAAAAGGGGACAAAAGTCGTTCGCGACCGCAATGGGGGTCCGGGCGGTGACGCGATCGTTATGCGGATTTGAGTACCCGCTGAGCGAACACGGCCGCGCGCGCCGCCCGGAAGGCACCCATTTCAGCCCGACATGTCAGGGCATAAGGGTTTCGACCAGAGTCTCCTGGAGGCCGCCCAGCCACAGGTACGCCATCACCATCGGTTTGCGCGGGTCCTCGTCCGGGAGCCGGTAGAGGAGGTCCGTGTCCTCCTCGTCGGTGATGTCCAGGCGAGTACCGATGGCCAGGCGCAGGTCGTTCAGGGCCCGCATCCACTGGACGGACTCGTCCTGGGAGAGCTTCAGGACGGCGCCGCCACCGCCGCCGTCCGGGCTGAGCGCGTCCAGCGAGCGGACCACCGCGAGGGCGTCCGCACGCTTGCCGGCCCGCAGGTCGTTCTCGGTGAAGCGGCGGAACTCCGAGGAGTAGGCCCGCAGTTCGTCCGCGTCCGCGCCGCGCACGCCGTCCTCGGCGGCCGGGCCGCCGTAGGCGTCCGGGAGCAGCCGGCGCAGCACGGCGTCGGTGGGCGGTTCGCTGGGGCCCTCGGCGAAGAGTTCGGCGAGCGGGTCGTCCGAGATCTCGCCGCCGGGCCCCGGGCCGATCAGCTCCAGGAGCTGGACGGCGAGCGAGCGGATGATGGAGATCTCGACGTCGTCGAGGGCGACGGCCGCGCCGCCGGGGATCGGTTCGAAGTGCCCGGGCATCAGAGCGCGGTACCTCTCGCGTACGTCGTCAGCACTTGCCTACTTCCGATCCTGTTGCAGCGTGGCCCACAGGCCGTATCCGTGCATGGCCTGGACGTCGCGCTCCATCTCCTCGCGGCTCCCGGTGGAGACGACGGCCCGTCCCTTGTGGTGGACGTCCATCATGAGCTTCGTGGCCTTCTCCTTGGAGTAGCCGAAGTAGCTCTGGAAGACGTACGTCACATAACTCATCAGGTTGACCGGGTCGTTGTGGACGAGCGTGATCCAGGGGACGTCCGGCTCGGGGACCACGGAGATGTCCTCCGTGGTCTCGGGGCTTTCGATCTCAAAGGGTGCTGGAGCCGTCACACGGCCCATGCTGCCACCACCGGGCGGGAACCGCACAAACGGGCCGCTCCTGCCGTTCGCACAGATGGACCCCTGAAATCGTCACCTTGACGCTAAGAGGGGGTAGCATCCGGGACATGAACACAGCGGACCTTGGCCTGCCGGTGGACGTTCCGTCGACAGCGCTCTTCACCGATCACTACGAGCTGACGATGCTGCAGGCCGCCCTGCACGGGGGCGCGGCCGACCGCCACTCGGTCTTCGAGGTCTTCACCCGCCGGCTTCCCGAGGGCCGGCGCTACGGCGTCGTCGCGGGCACCGGGCGCGTCCTGGACGCCGTGGAGAACTTCCGCTTCGACGCGGGCGTCCTCGGCTTCCTGCGCGAGCGCGGCGTGGTCGACGAGCCGACCCTCGAATGGCTCGCGCAGTACCGTTTCTCCGGCGACATCTGGGGCTACCCGGAGGGCGAGGTCTACTTCCCCGGCTCGCCGGTCCTGCGTGTCGAGGGCTCCTTCGCCGAGTGCGTGCTCCTGGAGACGGTGATCCTCTCCATCCTCAACCACGACTCGGCGATCGCGGCGGCCGCCTCGCGCATGGCCTCCGCCGCCGCCGGCCGGCCGCTGATCGAGATGGGCGCGCGGCGCACGCACGAGCTGGCCGCCGTCGCCGCCTCGCGCGCCGCCTACGTGGGCGGCTTCGCGACGACGTCGGACCTGGCGGCCGGGTTCCGGTACGGCATCCCGACCGTCGGCACCAGCGCCCACGCCTTCACGCTGCTGCACGACACCGAGCGCGACGCCTTCCGCGCCCAGGTCGACTCGCTCGGCGAGGGCACGACGCTGCTGGTGGACACCTACGACGTGCAGGAAGCGGTCCGTACCGCCGTGGAGATCGCGGGGCCGGGGCTCGGCGCCGTCCGGATCGACTCCGGCGACCTGCTGCTCGTCGCGCACCGGGTGCGCAAGGAGCTGGACGAGCTCGGCGCGCACGACACGAAGATCGTGGTCACCTCCGACCTCGACGAGTACGCCATCGCCTCGCTGGCCGCCGCACCCGTGGACGCGTACGGCGTCGGCACGCAGCTGGTGACCGGCTCCGGGCACCCCACCTGCTCGATGGTCTACAAGCTGGTGGCGCGCGCGGAGTCCGCCGATCCGACGGCGCCGCTGGTGCCCGTCGCCAAGAAGTCGGCCGGCGGCAAGACGTCCATCGGCGGCCGCAAGTGGGCGGCGCGCCGGCTCGACCGGGACGGCGCCGCCGAGGCGGAGGTCGTGGGCGTCGGCCCGGTGCCGGCAGAGCTCGCGGACCGCCAGCTGCTGGTCGAGCTGGTCAAGGGCGGCGAGGTGCTCGCCCGGGAGCCGCTGGACGCGGTGCGCGAGCGGCACATCGCGGCCCGCGACGGTCTTCCGCTGTCGGCGACGCAGCTCTCCCGGGGCGAGGCCGTCATCCCCACCGAGTACGTGTGAGACCCGGCCGTGCGGGCGGGGGCGCGGGCCGCCCTCTCCCGCTCGGCACGCGAAGCTTCTACGCTCGTAATCCTCCGGGCCGAAATCCGGCCCTTCACTAAGGACACCAGTCATGCGCCGCGCCCTGATCGTCGTAGACGTGCAGAACGACTTCTGCGAGGGCGGCAGCCTCGCGGTGGCGGGAGGTGCCGACGTCGCTGCTGCCGTCACGGATCTCATCGGCCAGAGCGCCGGCGGCGGCTACCAGCACGTCGTCGCCACCCGCGACCACCACATCGACCCCGGCGACCACTTCGCCGTGGCCCCGCAGAGCCCCGACTACGAGCGCACCTGGCCTCCGCACTGCGTCGCCGGGACGGAGGGCGTGGGCTTCCACCCGAACTTCGCTCCGGCGGTCGCCTCCGGGGCGATCGACGCCGTCTTCGACAAGGGGGCCTACGCGGCCGCCTACAGCGGGTTCGAGGGGGCCGACGAGAACGGGGTGCCGCTGGCGCGGTGGCTGCGGGAGCGGGAGATCTCCGAGGTGGACGTGGTGGGGATCGCCACGGACCACTGCGTGCGGGCCACCGCGCTGGACTCCGTCCGGGCCGGGTTCCGTACGCAGGTCCTGCTGGAGCTGACCGCGGGGGTCGCCGCCGCCACGACCGAGGCGGCGCTGGAGGAGATGCGGGACGCCGGGGTCGAGCTGAGCGGGAAGCCCGTGGTGGCTTAGGCGCTGGTGGGGCTGAGGCGCAGGAGGGCTCGTATCGGGTGCCACAGCTCGCCCGTCGAGGCGTCCGGCGCCTCGCGCCACAGCAGGCCGTCCGGGTGGTGCAGGACCGCGGTGATCTCGTCCGGGGTCGGCGGGTGGGCGTTGCCCCGCAGGTAGACCGCGCGCAGGCCGAGGTTGCGCAGGCGGGTCAGGGCCCGGGCCCGGTTCGCCGCGTGCACGAGGACGCGGACCGCGCGCTCCCCGGGGCCCGGTGCGGGCAGGGTCAGCGCCACCACCACGCTGCCTCCGGGCAGCTTGCAGAACCCTCCTGCGGACATGACGGTCACACCCCCGTAAGACGCGGTGTCAATAAGGAACTCACAGGACGCACTCAAACACGATCGGCCGCGACCCGCTAGACCCAGCTAGCGCAGTCGCGGCCGATACGGTTGTGACCTGCGGCTTTACCGACTACTTCGTCGAGGGGCCGACCTTGATCGTCATCGAGGAGCCGTCGAGCGGCTGGCTCAGGACGGAGATCCGGGTGTGGGTGTCAGTTGTCTGGACGCTCCCGGTGGGGTTCTCCTTGTACCAGTAGGTGCCCTTGTGGTCGTCGAAGACCGGGACGCCGAGCTGGGCCGGGATCTTCGTCTCGACGCCCAGCTTGTGCAGCTTCATGCCCGGCACCGGGTACCAGCCGAAGGCGGCGTCGTACGGCGTGATCTTGTTGCTGATCAGCTTGCCGTCCGACCACTTCAGCGGCTTCGCGTGCGCGTCGACGGGGAGGATCAGCCCCTTGCCGGGGTGCTGGCCGACGTTGTTGTTGCGCTGCGAGGTGTCCCACTGCCAGACGACGAGGCCGGGGCGGTACTGGTAGTGCTCGACCCAGTCGTTCTTCGCGCCGCCGTCGCGCCAGCCGAAGTTGTACGGGCCGACCTTGAGGGTCTTGTCGTAACTCACGTACTGGCGGTTCTCCGCGAGGTAGAACTGCGGGAAGTCGCCGCTGATGGAGGCGCCGACGCGCGAGAAGCCGCGCGCGGTCCAGCCGTTGTCGTCGCCCTCGGCGTCGTCCGTGAAGACCGCCGCGCCGTCCGCCTGCACCGAGAGGTTGTCGGCGGTGAAGCCGAGGCCGCCCGCGCCGCCGTCCGTCTTGTAGCGGAACCGGATGTCGATCTTCTTGCCCGCGAACTCGTCGAGCGGGTAGACGAGGTGCTGGAACGTGGTGGAGTCACCGGTCAGCGCGGGCTTGTCGCCGCCGTCGCGCGGGATGGTGACGCCGTTGGCGGTGCCGTCGATCGACTTCCAGCTCGCGCCGCCGTCGGTGGAGACCTGCGTGTACAGGTAGTCGTAGTCCTTCTCGATGTTCCACCAGCCGTCGAGCTCCAGCGCCGCCTTCGCCTTGCCGGTCAGATCGACCGTGCGCGACAGGGTGTTGTCGAGGTCGTCGCCGTAATCCGACCACCACTGCTTGGATCCCTGCGGGGGCTGCACGATGTCGGTGGTGACGTGCTTCTGCGGCAGTTCGACGACGAGCGCCTGCTTCAGCTTGGTGTTGTACTCCGACACGCCCAGCTTGTGCAGCGAGTTGGTCGCCGCCTTCGCCTTGTCGTAGTTGAGCCAGCCCAGCTGGAGCTTGTCCCAGGCGGTCATGTCGCCCGGCATGTCGCCGATCTCGTTCTTGCCGGTGCCGAGCCAGGAGCCCGCCGACATCAGCGACCAGAAGCCGACCGAGTTCTCGGCCGCGTTCGAGGTGTCGTAGAGGTCGGGCAGGCCCAGGTCGTGGGCGTACTCGTGGGCGAAGACGCCGAGGCCGCCGTTCTCCGGCTGCATCGTGTAGTCGCCGACCCAGATGCCCGTGTCGCCGACCGGGGTGCCGCCCGCCTTGAAGCCCGTGGGGCCGGTGTCGCCGTCGTCGCGGCTGTAGGCGTAACCGCGGTGCGCCCACAGGGAGTCGCCGCCCTGCGCGCCGCCGCCGGCCGACCCGTCCTCGCCCGCGTGGACGATCTGGAAGTGGTCGATGTAGCCGTCCGGCTCGTTGAAGTTGCCGTCGTTGTCGTGGTCCGTGCGGTCCCACTGGTCGTACTGCGCGAGGTCGGCCTTGATGTCGGCGTCGGTCTTGCCGGCCGCCTTCTGCTGCTCGACCCAGGCGGTCACGCCGTCGCGGACCAGGTCCTCGACGTTCGGGCAGTTGTCGGCGCCGCAGTAGTTGGAGCCGTAACGGGCCTCGTTCCACGGGACCTTGACCCAGTCCGAGACCTCGCCGTCGACCGAGTAGCGGCCCGAGGACGTCTTCTCGTAGTACGTCTTGAGGGAGTCGACGCCCTTGCCGGAACCGAAGTACAGGTCCTGGTAGTGCTGCGAGTTGTAGTCCTTCTGCCAGGCCGTGCTGTTGTTCGTGGCACGGTCCGGCTCGGCTATCCGGTTGTGCAGCGGGCCGGGCGTGCCGCCGTACTTCGGCTTCGGCTCGGGGGTGTTGTCGTCCGCGCGGTCCACCAGGGTGGTGTTGTCGACCTTGTCGCCGAACTCGGTCAGGATCGTGAAGATCTTGTCCGTGCGCTCGCGGCCCAGCTCGACGTACTTGCCCCGGCCGAGGTCGACGACCTTCGAGCCGTGCTTCTCCTGGACCTTGGACTTGCCTTGCAGGACGTTCTGCAGGGCGGTCTGCCGCTGCTGCTCCTGCTGCTTGCTGAACGGGCCGTCCATGACATGGCCCTTGCCCCCGTACGTCTTCCCGGAGGTCGTGCTCGTCGCGGCCGGCGCGTCGGCCTGGGCCGTCGTCGCCAGCGCGCCCGCGGCCGCGGTGGCGGTCAGGGTCACGAGCACGGCGGCGGATCTCAACGCCCGTCTCTTGGTCGTCACTTGAGTG
This sequence comes from Streptomyces sp. NPDC006552, assembly GCF_040611655.1. Lineage (NCBI taxonomy): Bacteria > Bacillati > Actinomycetota > Actinomycetes > Kitasatosporales > Streptomycetaceae > Streptomyces > Streptomyces sp. NPDC006552. The sequence goes on along the minus strand of NZ_JBEXOS010000052.1, from coordinate 37,820 downwards.
GTCCCCTCTTCCGTGGCGGATGCGCCACGTGTCACAAGTGACGCCATTTGAACGGAAGTAGAGGCGAAATAACAGTCCTTGACTGTGACGTTTCCGTTGCACTATGCAGGGGGGCGGCTCCGGAATCCGGACAAGCGCCCCGATACGCGACGGCGCGCACCCCGTCCAGCTGATGGACCCGGTGACTCCGTGCGCCCCCCGTGCACCGGCACTGTGGGTTAGGTCATGCTTACTGGCCGTTCCGCTCGGGCACAGGTCCGAATAGAGTGCGGGCCGACGGTGGGACCCACCGGTTGCGCCCTTCTCGCACCCCCTGATGTCACGAGGACGGATACCGCCATGCCTCGCCCGACTGTCGCACAGCTCCTCTACGGTTCCGGCACCGTCATCTGTTCCACCGTCGCCATGCTGCTGCTGTCACAGACGAGTTCGGGTCCCGGCGTCGGCGTGATAGCGGTGTCGGCGCTCATCCTGGGACTCTTCGTGGCCTTCTCCGTGCCCACCCGCCGGCCGGCGGCCGGCGCGGGAGAGCCGGCCGGCCAGGAGCCGAAGCGGGCGCCCGGCCGGCGCGTCCCGGCCCACGCGCCCGGCTCCGTCGCCCGGTCCGTCCGGGAACGCGAGCCGGCGGGCCCGTGAGCCACGGACCCGCCGGACGTACCGCAGCGCCTCGCGTCAGGCGGTGCTGACCACCACCGTCTTGGCGGCCTTGTCGTGCAGGCCCTGTCTGTAGGGCTTGTCGAAGAAGCTCCAGCCGCCGCAGATCGCCGTCCAGATACAGGCGCAGCAGAACACGGCCGGAAGCCACAGCACGACCGCGCGCAGCAGATTGCTCTGCACGCTGGGGGTGGCGCCGTTGTCGAGGTTGGCCACGCGCAGTTTCAGCAGCTTCTTGCCGAGCGTCTGGCCGGTCCTGGCCATCATGACGGTGTCGTAGCCGATGTAGAGCACGGCCGCCAGCAGCGACTGTCCGAACTGGCGGCCGTACTGGATCTTGTCGGGGTCGGTCTCGTACTCGGAGGTCCCGAACGCCCAGGAGAGCAGGCCCACGACGATGCCGACCAGGACCAGGTCGATGATCCGGGCCAGGACGCGCTTGCCGCTGTCGGCCAGCGGCGGCATCCCGGCCGTCGGGTCCTGCGCGCCGTAGCCGCCGCCCGCGCCGTAGGGGTCGCCGCCGCCGTACGGCGGCGGGGCGCCGCCGCCCGGCGGGGGCGTCGCGCCGTAGGGGTTCTGGGGGGTGTCGTACGGGTTCTGGCCCGGGCCGGGGTCGGGGGGCTGCGGGCCGTCGTACGGGGAGCCGCCGCCCGGCGGGGCCGGGGGCGGCTTGCGGAACGGGTCGTCGTCCGGCGGGCGGCCGGATCCGTTGGGCGGCGGTTCGGTGCTCATGGCCCGAGTGGACCGCGAACCCGGGCGCCACGCACCCGGCGGGCCGCCGTCCGGATGAGCCGGACGGCGGGCGGGCTACCCGGCGACGAACGTCCGCGCGAGCTTGTCGTGCAGGCACTGGCGCCACGGCCGGTCGACCGCCCCCCACAGGACGCCGAGCACCCCGATGACGAGGACGCCGGGCACGGCGTAGGCGAGCCAGCGCCACAGGGCCGCGCCGAACGACGGGGAGTCGCTGCCCTCGATCTCCCGCACGCTCAGGCCCATCAGCTTCTTGCCCAGCGTGCGGCCCCACTTGGCGGTCGGCAGCGCCTCGTACAGGACGCCGAAGACGAGCAGCACGGCGAGGACGATGCCGAGGTACGTCGCGGTCGTGCCGTCGAGCAGCCAGACCGTGACCTGCCGGCCCGATGCCTTGGCCGCGTCGATCTTGCCGTCGATGTGGTCGAGGGCGCGGGTGCCGAGCGGTACGGCTGCCGCCGCGGTGACGGCGCCCAGGACGAGCGAGTCGATGAGCCGCGCCACGAACCGCTTGCCGAGGCCCGCGGGGCGCGCGGACGCCTGCGCCTGCGCGGCGGCTAGGAACGGGTCCTCTGCCACCGGCTTGAACGGGGTGACCGGCCCGTCCGGCTCCGCGCCCCGCGGTGTCGCCAGCTGGTGCACCTGCTGCGCCCAGGACGACGAACCGCCGCCGGGGCCCGGGGTGACGGGTGTGGCGGGCGCGGCGGATTGGGGGTAGCCGTACGCGGGCGCGGGCGGCGGGTAGCCGTATCCGGGGTGCTCCTGCTGCGGGACCGGGGCCGGCCCCGGCTGGGGGTAGCCGTACCCGGGCTGCGCGGCGGGGGCGCCTGCCTGCGGCCGCGCGCCTTCGAGACGCGGGTCCGGGACGGACCCACTCTGCGGGTGGCGTCCCGCGCGGACCGGGGCCGGTGAAGGTGCCTGGGGCCGGGCGGCCGCCGGGGGCTGGGCCTGGGCCGGGGGCTGCGCTTGCGGCGGGGCCTGGGAGGCGGCCGGGGACTGTGCCGGGGTGTGAGACGCGGCCGGTGACTGGGCCGCAGCCGGGAACGCGGCCGGGCCTTGCGCCGCGGCCGGGAACGCGGCCGGGGACTGCGCCGAACCCTGGGACTGTGCCGGGCGCCGAGAGCTGCCCGGGGACTGTGCCGGGGCCGGGGACTGTGCCGGGGTGTGAGACGCGGCCGGTGACTGGGCCGCAACCGGGAACGCGGCCGGTGACTGCGCCGAACCCTGGGACACGGCCTCCCTCCGAGACCCGCCCGGGGACTGAGCCGGGGCCGAGGGCTGCGCCGGGGCCTGGGAGGCGGCCGGGGTCTGAGACGCGACCGGTGACTGGGCCGGGGCCGGGAACGCCGCTGGGGACTGTGCCGAAGACTGAGGCGCGGCCGGGGTCTGTGTCGGGGACTGATGTGGTGCCGGGGTCGAGGGCTGCGCGGTGCTCTGTTGTGGTACGGCCCGGATCGTCATCGTGCCGTCGGCGCGCGGAGCCGCAGGTACGTCGCCGGGCCCGGTGGGCTCCTCCGCGTCCACGCCGGAGGCATCCGCGCCCCAGGAGACGCGGCGGTCCTGCTCGCCGCCGAAGCCGGTCTGGTGGGAGGTGTCGGCCGCCCACGCGGAGGCGGGCTCGGGCGAGTCCGCCTCCTCGCCCGTCTCCGTCCGTACGGAGGGCTCCTCGTCGAGGAAGACCGGTCCGGTCTCCTCGACGGGTCCGGGCGCCGGACCGGCCGGGACCGGCAGGGCCTCGCCTTCGGACGGGGCGGGGCGGCTGGTGCCGGGCACCCAGGCGGCACCGTTCCAGTACCGGACATATCCGGGAATGGACGGGTCGGGGTAATAGCCTTCGCGGGGCCTGTCGTCACCGGGGGCCGGGGTTGGGGCGCTCATGTCCGTCGTCCCGTATCTGCTCGGGGGTCTTGTTGTGGCCTCCACATCTATCAGACGGCCGCACCCGCCCGTGCCGCTCCGCCGGTACGCCCCACTTTCCGGGCAACGCGGCGGGTACCGCACCCCGCACGGCGGCCCCGCGCAGAAACTTCGGCGAACTCGCGTAATGGCGCGGGGACATCGCGCTCTCTCCCGGTACGGGCCCGCTCCAGGGCCCCGTACCGAGGAGAGGAAACGCACGTGACGCACACCGTGGTGGAACGCGAACTCGAGCTGCAATTGGTGCTGTCACCGGAGCGGAGCATCCCCGTACCGGCCCGCCTGACCTACCGGACCGACGACCCGTACGCCGTCCACATCACGTTCCATCTGGGCTCGGAGCATCCGGTGCACTGGACGTTCGCCCGCGAGTTGCTGGTGGAGGGGGTGTTCCGGCCGTGCGGCCACGGGGACGTGCGGATCTGGCCGACGAAGGTGGACGGGCGCAGCGTCGTGCTGATGGCGCTGAGTTCGCCGGACGGCGACGCGCTCCTCGAAGCGCCGACCGTGCCGGTCTCGGCCTGGCTGGAGCGGACGCTGCGGGTGGTCCCTCCGGGCTCTGAGGCCGGGCAGCTCGGCATCGACGACGGCCTCGCCGAGCTGCTCGCCACCACCCCCTCCGCCCCGGCCGCCGACGACCTCTATCTGCGCGACCCGTGGCCCTCGGACGAGTCGTCGCCCGACGAGCGGTGAGGGGGCGGCGTCAGAAGAGCTTGCCCGGGTTGAGCAGGCCCAGCGGGTCGAAGGCCGCCTTGACCGCACGCTGGACGTCGACGCCGACCGGGCCGAGTTCGCGCGCCAGCCACTCCTTCTTCAGGACGCCGACGCCGTGCTCGCCGGTGATGGTGCCGCCGAGTTCCAGGCCGAGCGCCATGATCTCGTCGAAGGACTCGCGGGCCCGGCGGCCCTCGTCGGCGTCCTGGGCGTCGAAGCAGACGGTGGGGTGGGTGTTGCCGTCGCCCGCGTGCGCGCAGACGCCGATGGTCAGGGCGTACTTGGCGGCGATGCGCTCGACGCCTTCGAGGAGTTCGGCGAGGCGCGAGCGCGGCACGCAGACGTCGTCGATCATGGTGGTGCCCTTGACCGCTTCGAGGGCGGTGAGGGACAACCGCCGCGCCTGGAGCAGCAGTTCGGACTCGGCGGTGTCCTCGGCGGGCACGACCTGGGTGGCGCCCGCGGCCTCGCACAGGGCGCCGACGGCGGCGAGGTCGCTCGCCGGGTCGGGGGTGTCGAAGGCGGCGAGGAGGAGCGCCTCGGTGGTCTCGGGCAGGCCCATGTGCGCCATGGCGTTGACGGCCTTGACGGTCGTGCGGTCCATCAGCTCCAGGAGGGACGGGACGTGGCCACCCTCCATGATCGCGCAGACCGCGTCGCAGGCGGCGGTGGCGGACGCGAACTCGGCGGCGAGGACGAGCTGGCGCGGCGGCCGCGGCTTGAGCGCGAGCGTCGCCCTGACCACGATGCCGAGGCTGCCCTCGGAACCGACGAAGAGGCGGGTGAGGTCGTAGCCGGCGACGCCCTTCGCGGTGCGCCGGCCGGTGGAGAGCAGCCGGCCGTCGGCGAGGACGACATCGAGCCCGAGCACGTACTCCGCCGTGACGCCGTACTTGACGCAGCACAGGCCGCCGGAGGCCGTGCCGATGTTGCCGCCGATGGTGCACATCTCCCAACTCGACGGATCGGGCGGGTAGTACAGGCCCTGTTCGTCGACGGCGCGGGAGAGGACGGCGTTGACGACGCCCGGTTCGACGACGGCGATCCGGTCGACCGGGCTGATCTCCAGGATGCGGTCCATCTTGACGAGCGAGAGCACGATGCAGCCGTCGGAGGCGTTGGCGGCGCCGGACAGGCCGGTGCGGGCGCCCTGGGGGACGACGGGGACGCGCAGGGCGGTGGCGGTGCGCATGACGTGCTGGACCTGTTCGACGGTGCGGGGCAGGACGACCACGGCGGGGCTGCCCGCGGCGCAGAAGCTCGCCATGTCGTGGGCGTAGGCGGCGGTGACGTCGGGGTCGGTGACGAGCGCCTCGGCGGGCAGTCCGTCGCCGAGCAGTTCGATGAGGGTGCGGCTCATGATCACAGCCTGGCACCCGGGGCGATCGGTGTGAACCCGTCTGCGAGGTGGGTCGCGGCCCCTGGGCAGTTCTCCGGCCGACGCACCGTCGTGGTTGCTCGCGCAGTTCCCCGCACCCCTGAGATGCGCACTGCGTGCGCCGTCTCCTCGGGCCCCCGCTGGGGCGCGGGGAACTGCTCAGAGCGTTCGGGCGGCCCGGGGTCAGAGGTTGCCGCGCTTTTCCTGTTCGCGCTCGATCGCTTCGAAGAGCGCCTTGAAGTTGCCCTTCCCGAAACCCATCGACCCGTGCCGCTCGATCATCTCGAAGAAGACCGTCGGCTTGTCCTGGACCGGCTTGGTGAAGATCTGGAGCAGGTAGCCGTCCTCGTCCCGGTCGACGAGGATCTTCTGCTCGCGCAGCGTCTCGACGGGGACGCGGGTCTCGCCCGCCCACTCCCCGAGGGTGTCGTAGTAGGAGTCGGGGGTGTCGAGGAACTGGACCCCGGCCGCGCGCATGGTCCGTACAGAGGCGACGATGTCGTTCGTGGCGAGCGCGATGTGCTGGACGCCGGCCCCGCCGTAGAACTCCAGGTACTCGTCGATCTGGGACTTCTTCTTGGCGACGGCCGGCTCGTTGATCGGGAACTTGACCTTCAGCGTGCCGTCCGCCACGACCTTCGACATCAGCGCGCTGTACTCGGTCGCGATGTCGTCGCCCACGAACTCCTTCATGTTCGTGAAGCCCATGACCTTGTTGTAGAACTCCACCCACTCGTTCATGCGGCCGAGTTCGACGTTGCCGACGCAGTGGTCGATTGCCTGGAAGGTCCGCTTGGCGGGCGGCTCGACGATCGGGGCCGCGGTCTCGAACCCGGGCAGGTAGGGGCCGTCGTAGCCGGCGCGCTCGACCAGGGTGTGCCGGGTCTTGCCGTACGTGGCGATGGCGGCGAGGACGACGGTGCCGTGCCCGTCCTTGACCTCGTGCGGCTCGGCGATGCCACGCGCCCCGTGCTCGACGGCGTAGGCGTACGCGGCGCGCGCGTCCGGCACCTCGATGGCGAGGTCGACGACGCCGTCGCCGTGGGCGGCGACATGGTCCTGGAGGAAGTGGCCCCACTCGGTGGACGCCTTGATGACGGAGGTGAACACGAAGCGGGCGGAGCCGTTGGTCAGGACGTACGAGGCGGTCTCGCGGCTGCCGTTCTCCGGTCCGGAGTAGGCCACGAGCTTCATGCCGAAGGCGGTGGAGTAGTAGTGCGCGGCCTGCTTGGCGTTGCCCACGGCGAAGACGACCGCGTCCATCCCCTTGACCGGGAAGGGGTCGGCCTGCCGGGCGGTGTCGGGGGTGTGCTGCGAGGACGAGTGTGTGGTCTGCGTCATGGGGGGAGGCTCCCGCCGTTCCACAAGGTGCGCAACAGTTCGCGTATCGGCTGGACAATCTGTTCAGGGACCCGCCGGTTCCGGCAGACTGATTGCACAGGATGACCACCCGGGAGGCGCGCATGCCGATCGATCATCTGGACGGGCGGCTGATCCTGCTGCTGGCCCGGGAGCCGCGGATCGGGGTACTGGAGATGTCGCGGCGGCTCGGCGTCGCCCGCGGCACCGTGCAGGCCCGCCTGGACCGGCTTACCTCGAACGGAGTCATCCGCGGTTTCGGCCCCCAGGTCGATCCGGCGGCGCTCGGCTACCCCGTCACGGCGTTCGCGACGCTCCAGATCAGACAGGGCCAAGGAGCCGACGTCAGGGCGCATTTGACCGGGGTCCCGGAGGTCCTGGAGCTGCACACGACGACGGGCAGCGGGGACATGCTCTGCCGGCTCGTGGCCCGCTCGAACGCCGATCTCCAGCGGGTGATCGACCTGGTTGTCGGTTTTGATGGCATCGTCCGGGCCTCCACGGCGATCGTCATGGAGAACCCGGTTCCGCCGCGGATCATCCCGCTGGTGGAACAGGCGTCGGGAGATACCTGACGCCGGGCCCCGGGCCGGCGTGACGTCAGCGAGGTGCGATGAACTTCTGGGAGTACCTGGTCAACCGCCACCAGCAGTTGCTCGCCGACTCCTACCAGCACGCCAGCGCCGTCTTCCAGTGCATGGTGGTCGCCACCCTCATCGGCGTCCTCATCGCCGTCGTCACCTACCGCAGCGACTGGGCCGGGAACCTGGCGACGACGGCCACCTCGACCATCCTCACCATCCCCTCGCTCGCCCTGATCGGCCTGCTGATCCCGCTGGTGGGGCTCGGGGTCGCGCCGACCGTCATCTCGCTGACCCTGTACGGGCTGCTGCCGATCGTACGCAACGCCATCGTGGGGCTGCGCGGCGTCGACCCCACGCTGATCGACGCGGCCAAGGGCATCGGGATGTCCCGCCTGGCCCGGCTGTTCCGGGTGGAGCTGCCGCTGGCGTGGCCGCCGATCCTGACCGGCATCCGGGTCTCCACGCAGATGCTGATGGGGATCGCCGCCATCGCCGCCTACGCCTCCGGACCCGGGCTCGGCAACGAGATCTTCCGCGGCATCGCCTCCCTGGGCAGCGCCAACGCGCTCAACCAGGTGCTGGCCGGCACCCTCGGCATCATCGTCCTCGCCCTGCTCTTCGACGCCGCGTACGTCCTCATCGGACGGCTGACCATCCCGAGGGGGATCCGTGTCTGAGACCATCCCGGGGCGCACGCCCGAGCCGGGACCCGTACCCGTGGACGAGCGCCGCACCGGCGCCACCATCGAGCTGGAGAACCTCACCAAGCGCTACCCGGGCAGCGGCGACCCGGCCGTGGACAGCGTCGACATGGAGATCAGGGCGGGCGAACTCGTCGTCTTCGTCGGCCCCTCGGGCTGCGGGAAGTCGACCACCCTGAAGATGATCAACCGGCTGATCGAGCCGACCGGCGGCCGCATCCGCATCGGCGGCGAGGACGTCACCGACATGGACCCGGTGAAGCTGCGCCGCAAGGTCGGCTACGCGATCCAGTCCTCGGGCCTCTTCCCGCACATGACCGTCGCGCAGAACATCGCGCTCGTGCCGAAGATGGTGGGCTGGTCGAAGTCGAAGGTCACCGCGCGGGTCGAGGAGATGCTGGACCTCGTCGGGCTCGACCCGGGCGAGTTCCACGGCCGCTACCCGCGCCAGCTCTCCGGCGGCCAGCAGCAGCGCGTCGGTGTGGCGCGGGCGCTCGCCGCCGACCCGCCGGTGCTGCTGATGGACGAGCCGTTCGGCGCCGTCGACCCGATCACCCGCGACCACCTCCAGGACGAACTGATCCGCCTCCAGCACGAGCTGCACAAGACGATCGTCTTCGTCACGCACGACTTCGACGAGGCCATCAAGCTCGGCGACCGGATCGCGGTGCTGCGCGAGCGCTCGCACATCGCCCAGTTCGACACCCCGGAGGCCATCCTCACCAACCCGGCCGACGACTTCGTCTCCGGGTTCGTCGGCGCGGGCGCGGCGCTCAAGCGGCTCAACCTCACCCGCGTACGGGACGTCGAGGTCACCGACTACCCGACCGTCGGCGTCGACGACCCGCTCCAGGACATCTTCGACAAGCTGCGGGCCGCGGGCACGAACGAGCTGCTGCTCCTCGACCGGCGCCGCCGCCCCTACAAGTGGCTGCGCCGCGGCGACCTGATGCGCGCCAAGGGCTCGCTGGCCCGCGCGGGCACCCTGGTCCACGACACGGTGACCTGGGACGCGACCCTGCGCGACGCGCTGGAGGCGGTCCTCACCGACAACGCCGGCCGCGTCGCGGTCACCGGCCGGCGCGGCGAGTACGAGGGCGTCGTCGACATGGAGACCCTGATGAACTCCGTGCACGAACTCCTCGACGCCGACCGGCTCGAAGCGGTCGAGCACCAGCACGAGCTTCAGGAGCACCGGGCCCGCCAGACGCAGGCGGAGCAGGAGGGCGCGGGGGCCGGTGACGGAGGGGTGACGCCGTGAGCACTCCCGTGAAGCCGGGTGACGGGCGGCCCGAGGGCGAGCACGAGGTCAAGGGCCTCGCCTTCCGCGACGAGGGCGAGGGCGAGCAGGAGGCGCCGCCGCCGTCGGCCGCGCGCCGGCAGCAGCGCCGCATCACCTGGCAGAAGGTGACGTTCCTGCCGGTCGTGCTGGTGGCGGTACTGCTCGCGACCTGGCTCTGGTTCCGCAGCGCCGACCTGGACTCGATCTCGAAGAACGCGATCTCCGGCGGGCAGGTGTGGAAGGCGCTGCGCCAGCACATCACGCTCACGGTGATCTCGACGTTCTTCGTGCTGATCATCGCGATCCCGCTGGGCATCCTGCTGACCCGCAAGGCGTTCCGCAAGGCGACCCCGTTCGCCCTCACCCTCGCCAACATGGGGCAGGCGACGCCCGCGATCGGCCTGCTCGCACTCCTGGTCATCTGGCTGGGCATCGGCCAGAAGACCGCCCTGATCGGCATCATCATCTACGCGATCCTGCCGGTCCTCTCCAACACGATCGCCGGACTCAAGGCCAACGACCCGACGCTCCTGGAGGCGGCGCGCGGCATCGGCATGTCCCCGCTGGGCGTCCTCACCCGGGTCGAACTGCCGCTGGCCGTACCCCTGATCCTGGCGGGGGTGCGCACCGCGCTCGTCCTCAACGTCGGCACCGCGACGCTTGCCACGTTCGGGGGCGGCGGCGGCCTCGGCGTCCTGATCACCACCGGCATCACCAACCAGCGCATGCCGGTGCTGATCCTCGGCTCCATCCTGACCATCGCGCTGGCGCTGCTCGTCGACTGGCTGGCCTCGCTCGCCGAACTCCTGCTGCGGCCGCGCGGGTTGGAGGTACGGACATGAGGTACCGGATGCGGACGGCCGCGGCGGCGGTAGGCGGGCTCGTGCTGCTCGCCGGGTGCGGGCTCACCAGCGGCAGCCCGCTGGTCGACGACGTACGGCCCGGCACGGTCGGGCGGGGCGAGCCGCTGAAGGGCGCGAACATCACCGTCACGTCGAAGGAGTTCACCGAGCAGCTGGTCCTCGGCGCGATGATGGGCATCGCGTTCAAGGCGGCCGGCGCGGACGTCCTGGACCGCACCGGGATCCAGGGCTCGGTCGGCGCTCGCGAGGCCATCAAGTCCGGTGACGCGGACGCCATGTACGAGTACACGGGCACGGCCTGGATCACGTACCTCGGCAACTCCCACCCGATCCCCGACCCGCACCGGCAGTGGGAGGCGGTGCGCGAGGCCGACCTGAAGAACGGGGTCACCTGGCTGACGCCGTCCGCGCTCAACAACACGTACGCGCTCGGCATGAATGAGGCCAACTTCAAGAAGTACGGCACCAAGACGCTCTCCGACGTCGCCGCCCTGTCGAAGTCGGACCCGGGCGCCGTGACGCTGTGCGTGGAGAGCGAGTTCGCCAACCGCGCGGACGGGCTGCCCGGGATGGAGGAGGCGTACGGCATGAAGATCGGCGCCGGGAACATCACGCAGATGGACAGCGGCATCATCTACACGCAGGCCGCCAAGGGCAGTTGCACGTTCGGCGAGGTCTACACGACCGACGGCCGCATCAAGGCGATGAACCTGCGCGTGACCCAGGACGACAAGCACTTCTTCCCCAACTACAACGCGGCGCCCGAGATCAACTCCGCGGCGCTGAAGAAGTATCCGCAGATGGCGAAGGTGCTGGAGCCCATCACGAAGAGACTCGACAACACCGTCGCGCAGGAGCTCAATGCCAAGGTCGACGTCGACGGGCAGGACCCGCACGACGTCGCGAAGGACTGGCTGGTGCGGGAGGGCTTCGTCAAGGAGTGAGCCGGGCGCGGGTTCAGCAGGCGGGGACGGAGCCGGTGTCCTTTTCCAGGTCCGTCAGGGCGGTGACCGCGCCCCGGAGCGTGCTCACCGGGATCAGCCGCATCGACTTCGGCGCCGACGCCTTCGCGTCCGCACACTCCGCCTTCGGTACGAGGAAGACGGTGGCGCCGTCGCGGTCGGCGGCCTGCACCTTGAGGGAGACCCCGCCGACGGCGCCGACCCGGCCGGTGTCGTCGATGGTGCCGGTGCCCGCGACCGACTTCCCGCCGGTCAGGTCGGAGCCGCTGCCGTCGCCGTCCAGCATGTCGACGATGCCGAGCGAGAAGAGCAGGCCCGCGCTGGGGCCGCCGACGTCGCCGAGCTGGAGGGAGACCTTGACGCCGTCCGTGGTCGCGCCCTCGTCGTTCAGGTAGCCGAGGGCGGCCTCGGTGGCGGCGTCCTGGGAGCCCGTCATCTCCTTCTTGTTGTGCTCCTCGATCTCCTTGGTGGAGCCGCCCGACGGGTAGACGGAGTCCCGCGGCATGATCGCCCGGTCCTCCGCGAACCAGCCGTCGAGCACGTCGCCGAGGTGCACGGAGGCGTCCGGCCCGGTCGCCACGATGGTCACCGCGCGCAGCGCTCCGCGGGTGTCCCGGGTCGGGGCGCCGGTGATGTCGATGACGGGCTTGCCGTCGTCGTCGCCGAGCACGTTCGTGGTGGGGCCCGGCTGCGCCACCGAGAACGGCAGCGGGGCGAGGGCGGCCACCGCGAGCAGGGCGAGGGTGGGGAGCGCGCACAGGGTGAGGGCAGCGGGGCGGCTGAGGCGGTTGAGCACGGGGTCAATCTAACGTGGCCCGCGTTCGTTGCGCGGAGCGCCTATGGCAGGTCTTCTGCCCGCGGCCCCGGTGGGGGCTCCCCTGAAGGGGCGCACCCCGTCGTTTTTCGTCTGCCGGCCGGTGGGGCTTCTAGCACAGTTCCCCGCGGGCTGCCTCCAGGGGGCGGTACCCGCGTGACGGCGCAGGCCGGAACGGCGGCCCGGCGCACCACGTACCCCGGGTCACCAGAAACCGCCGCCTCAGCGGAGCGCGTCCGCCACTTCGCGCGCCGCGTCCATGACCCGAGGGCCCACCCGCTCGGGCACCGCGTCGGCCAGCATGACGACCCCCACGCTCCCCTCAAGACCGCTCACCCCGAGCAGCGGCGCGGCCGCCCCGCTCGCGCCGGCCTCCAGCTCACCGTGCGTGAGGGTGTAACCGGGCTCGGGCAGCACGCCGCGCCGGGAGGCGAGGATCGCCCGGCCCGCGGCCCCCCGGTCCAGGGGGTGGCGGAACCCCGTCCGGTACGCCACGTGGTAATCCGTCCAGGTCGGCTCGACGACGGCGACGGCCAGCGCCTCCGAACCGTCGACCAGCGTCAGATGCGCCGTCGCCCCGATGTCCTCGGCCAGCGACCGCAGCGCGGGCAGCGCGGCCTCGCGCACCAGCGGATGCACCTGGCGGCCCAGGCGCAGCACGCCGAGGCCGACCCGGGCGCGGCCGCCCAGGTCGCGGCGGACCAGGGCGTGCTGTTCCAGGGTGGCGAGCAGCCGGTAGACGACGGTGCGGTTGACGCCGAGCTTGTTCGAGAGCTCGGTCACGGTCAGCCCGTGGTCGGTGTCGGCGAGCAGTTTGAGGACGCGCAGTCCTCTGTCGAGCGTCTGGGAGGTCTCCGCGGTCACGACGCCCACTCCTTCATGGTGAGGTCGGCGGTCTCCTACGCGGCGGTTGCGCCACCTGTCCCTTGGGCGACGCGCGTCAGAGCCGCCGGTCGGTGATCAGGCGCTGGGCTGCATACGGCTGCAGACGACTGTCTTCGTGCGTACCGGCTGCGCTCCGCGGCGGCGCTGCCACGGGGCGTGTGCGTTGCCGGGAATGTAGCGAGGTCGTCCCGCTGAGCGGAAGACTCCGTCCAGAATCCGGTCAGCCCGGAGTCTGAGTTATTGCCGATTGCCCGCACTTGCGACCCGTGTCACTTCATGCGGGTCGCCCACTCCTGGACCTTGGCGATGCGCTGCCGCAGCTGCCCCGCGGTCGCCTCCGCGCTCGGCGGCCCGCCGCACACCCGCCGCAGTTCGGTGTGGAGGACACCGTGCGGCTTGCCGCTCTGATGGACGTAGGCGCCGACGAGCGTGTTGAGCTGCTTGCGCAGCTCCATCATCTCCTTGTGGGAGACGACGGGCCGCCGCTCGGCGGGCAGCTCCAGCAGGTCGGCCTCGGTGTCGGGCTTCTTGCGGCTGTGCGCGATCTGCCGCGCCTGCCGCTTCTGGAGCAGCAGCTGCACCTGATCGGGTTCGAGGAGCCCGGGAATCCCCAGGTAATCCTGCTCCTCCTCGCTCCCGGGGTGGGCCTGCATGCCGAACTCGGCGCCGTCGTAGAGCACCCGGTCGAAGACGGCCTCGGACTCCAGCGCCTCGAAGGAGAACTGCTCCTGCTCGCCGGTGTCCTCGTCCTGCTCCTTGTTCGCCTCGTCCATCTCCTTCTCGGACTCGGCGTAGGGGTCCTCCTCCCCTTCCTTCTTCGGCTTGTCGAGGACGTGGTCGCGCTCGACCTCCATCTCGTTGGCGAAGCCGAGCAGGTCGGGGACGGTGGGCAGGAAGACGGAGGCGGTCTCGCCGCGCCGCCGCGACCGCACGAAACGGCCGACGGCCTGCGCGAAGAAGAGCGGCGTCGAGATCGTGGTGGCGTACACGCCGACCGCGAGGCGCGGCACGTCGACACCTTCCGACACCATGCGCACGGCGACCATCCACCGGTCCTCGCTCGCCGCGAAGTCGTCGATCCGGTTCGAGGCGCCGGCGTCGTCGGAGAGGACGAGCGTCGCCTTGGAGCCGGTGATCTCCCGGATCAGCTTCGCGTACGCGCGGGCCGACTCCTGGTCGGAGGCGATGACGAGGGCGCCCGCGTCCGGGATGCCCTTCCTGACCTCGGTGAGCCGGGCGTCGGCGGCCCGCAGCACGCTGGGCATCCACTCGCCGCGCGGATCGAGGGCGGTGCGCCAGGCCTGGCTGATCGCGTCCTTGGTCATCGGCTCGCCGAGCCGCGCGGCGATCTCGTCACCGGCCTTGGTGCGCCAGCGCATGTTGCCGCTGTAGGAGAGGAAGATGACGGGCCGCACGACGCCGTCGCCGAGCGCGCTCCCGTAGCCGTAGGTGTAGTCGGCGGAGGACCGCCTGATGCCGTCGTTCCCCTCCTCGTACTGGACGAAGGGGATGGGGTTGGTGTCGGAGCGGAACGGGGTGCCGGTGAGCGCGAGGCGGCGGGTGGCCGGCTCGAACGCCTCCAGGCACGCCTCGCCCCACGACTTCGAGTCGCCGGCGTGGTGGATCTCGTCCAGGATCACCAGGGTCTTGCGCTGCTCGCTGCGGTTGCGGTGCAGCATGGGCCGCACGCCGACCCCCGCGTACGTGACGGCGACGCCTTGGTACTCCTTGCTGAGCGGACCGGCGCTGTACTCGGGGTCCAGCTTGATCCCTATCCGCGCGGCCGCCTCCGCCCACTGCTTCTTCAGGTGCTCGGTCGGCGCGACGACGGTCACCTGCTGCACGACGTGGTGGTGGAGCAGCCAGGAGGCGAGGGTCAGCGCGAAGGTCGTCTTGCCGGCCCCCGGTGTGGCGACGGCGAGGAAGTCGCGCGGCTGCTCCTGGATGTACCGCTCCATCGCCCCCTGCTGCCAGGCGCGCAGCTTGTTGGCGGTGCCCCAGGGGGCACGGCCGGGGAAGGCGGGCGAGAGGTGGTGGGACGAGGAGCTGGTGGCGGCGGCAGGGGTGGTAGTCACGGTCTCCGGTTACTTGAGATCGACGGCACGGCTACGTACACGGCTACGTATGACAACCGGGCCACCCTACCGGTGCCGGAGTTGACGGAGCGGGCGGACGAGGCGGGGGAGGCGGCGGTTGGGACGCGCGTCACAGATCACCGGGCCCGGGCCGCGGCCTCCTTCAGTAACGGCCGCTACTGAAGGAGGCCGCTCCCTCCCGCTCCCCCTTACCGCTCCCGCAGCCGCGTCCCCACCCAGGCGCCGGCCAGCGCGATCGCCGCCATCGGCAGGAAGACGGCGGCGAAGGCGGCCGGGTGGGATCCGCCGGTCCCGGCGACGACCTCGTGTCCGCGCCCCACCGCTCCCCCGCCGAGCGCCGCGAAGGCCGCGCCGCCGGCGGCGAGCAGGACGACGTTGGCGAGGCCGTCGGAGATCTGCAGGGCCGCGGAGTTCGTCCCGGCCTCCTCGGGCGCGGAGAGCTGGAGCAGGAGCACGCTGGTGGCGGAGATGACGAGCCCCATCCCCAGGCACCCGAACGCCCACGCCACCGCGACGGTCCACACCGGTACGGCGGCGATCAGCACACTCGGGGCGGCCGCGATGGCGGCGGCGACGAGCACCATGCCCCCGGCGGTGAGCCGGTCCCGGTACGGGTCGAACCGGGGCCGCGACTGGATCCAGGAGCCGAGCGCCCAGGTCGCACCACCGGCGGCGAGCGAGAACCCGGCGAGGGTCGGCGACAGCCCCCGCTGGGTGACCAGCATGAGCGGTACGAAGGACTCGGCCGCGATGAACGACCCCGCCGCCACCCCGCGCAGCAGCACCACCGACGGCAACCCGCGCACGGCCCGGTACGTGCCGCGGGGCAGCAGCCCGAGGACGGACGGTACGAGCAGGGCGGCGCCGAGGACGCCGGGCAGCAGGGCGAGGGGCCGCAGGTCCTGGGCGGCGTACTGCAGCAGCCCGGCGCCGAGCGAGATCCCGAACGCGAGCCGGATCCGGCGCCGGTCGAAGGCGCCGCCGAGAGCGCCCGGGGCGGGACCGGCGGCCCGCCGCCGGATCTGCGGCAGCGCGAGGGCGAGCGGCAGCAGGACGAGCACCGGGATCCCGAGGAACACCCAGCGCCACCCGAGGTGCTCGGTCACGGCCCCCGCCGCCAGCGGCCCCACGATCGACGGGACGACCCACGCGGCGGCGAACGCGGCCATGATGGCGGGCCGCAGCCGTTGCGGGTAGGCCCGGCTGACGACGACGTAGAGCGCCACGATGACGAGCCCGCCGCCGAGCCCCTGCACGGCGCGTCCGGCGACGAAGAGCCACATGCCGCCCGCGGCCCCGGCGACGACAAGCCCGGCGGCGAAGGCGCCGATCCCGGCGCCGAGCGGCCCGAGCGGTCCGCGCCGGTCGGCCCACTGCCCGGCGGCGACCATGCCGAAGAGGCTGGTGGTGAAGTACCCGGAGAAGGCGAAGGCGTAGAGCGACACCCCGTCCAGCTCGCGCGCGGCGACGGGCATCGCGGTCCCGACGGCGGTCGCCTCGAAGGCGATGAGCAGCACGACGGTGACGATGCCGATGCTCAGGGCGCGATAGGTCCGCCCGAGAACGCCCTCGACGCCGGCGAGCGCGGCGAGATCGGGCCCCGGGGCGACCCCCGGCCCGACGCCGACGTCGGTCTCGTCCGTCTCTCTGTCGTCTTCGAGGGCAGCCATGCGGATCAGCGTAAGGGGCGTAGCGCGCACTGACCCCTGTCGGAAGGCGGGGAGGAACTGGTTCCTTGGTCGTACGCCTCGCGCCCGGCGCCCGCTTCATGAACGGCGTATGGCAGTCGCGTTGCGGCCCGGGCCGGGCTCTTGAGGGGGCGGGCCGGCCGCTCTACGGTCGTCTCATCAGCACGCTCCACAGAGCAGAACAACACATGGCCGTGTGCCCGAGTGGTTGAGGGATTCGCCTGCAAAGCGAAGCACACCGGTTCGATTCCGGTCACGGCCTCTGGCAGTCCAACGGCGCTGGACTGCACGCGTACGAAGGGGCGTCCCGCTCAGCCGGGACGCCCCTTCGGCGTCGTCACCCGCCGGCGACCAGCAGAACGCCTCCGCCGACGACGACCACGGCGAAGCCGGCGAACACGAGCACGAAGAGCAACAGCTTCCCGGCGGAGGGAGCGGGTTCATACGCCCGCCCCCCGGCCGCACCCTGAACCCCCTCGCACCTCTCCCCGGCTTCAGACGTCCCCACGCGGAACCTCGCTCACACGACGACAAATGACAAATATCCCGTGCACGCTACGCTCCGTACGCACGGGCCCGCACAAACCCCCCACCGCCGATACTCGGCGCGAGCGCGGCGCGTCGTCCGACACGGTCCTCGCCTGCACACCCCTGAACGCACACCCCCGGGCCACCGCCACCCGCGCGACAGTGGCCTCACTGTTATAACGGGCGCCGGGGCGCCAGCAGGAAGCCATCCATAGCTCCGGGGGAGCACAGATGACCTACGTGGCGGATCGTTCCGGACTCAGCACCTTCGGGCGCGCCATCTGCACCACGGCACTGGCGGCCCTGACGGTTCTCGTCTGCGGTTGCGACGGTCCATCGGCGAAGGACCAGGACGAGAGTGTGGGGGCCGGCCAAGTCTGCGCGGGCACACTCGACGCGTCCGCCGCGAGAGCTCTGGAACGCCTGTCGGGCACCAACCGCTTCGAGGAACTCACCGGTACCAACGAGATCGGCGAGCCCAACGCATTCTCGGTGAAGCGAGCGGTCCAACACCTCCACGCCACCCCGAGCTCGCGCAGTTCGTGCACGGTGTACCTGGCGGACGACAACAGCGGAATGCCGCTCCTCGACCTCGATCTCTCCGCCTCCCAATCCCATCCGAAGCGCACCGAAACGAACTCCTCTCGCAAGAGGTTGACTTATCCGATGGGCGTCTACGCGGCCGCCACCCAGACCGGGACGCAACTGTTCTTCTCCTGCACCACCGAAGCGAAGTCCGCCGATGCCTACGTCGGAGACACTAAGTACGTAGAGGCGAATATGAGTTTCATCGGGCACGCGCGCGGGGGCGACGAGGGCAGAGACCGTATGACCGTGCTCAATTCCGTGGCGCGGGCGGTGGCGAGGGCAGCGGGATGTGCGACGGAAGCCGCCTTGCCCACGACAGTGCCCCCGTCAGTCGGCTGAGCCCGCGCCGCCCGCACAGGTGATGAGGCCATCGCGGGCCGCGATCTGGGTGGCGGGATTGCTAACTTGATCCGAAGCCACAGCGGCCGTACATCGCGAAAGCAACCAGACACACGGGGACGCACGGGGGAAGGTACTCACCCATGGCATGGGACGAGTGGGACCAGCTCAAGACCGACGCCGCCGAACGGCAGTCGGCGCAGATGCGGCTGAACCAGGCGGACGGCGGCGGGGGCACCCCGCCACTCCCCGGCAAGACAGGCGACCTAGGTTACGCGGCGGCAAGCTCTTACATGGAACGCGTCGGATCTGACCTTGTCACCGACCTTTGAATCTCCGCCTTGCCAAGAAAGGGACTGCCGTATGCGTACTTGCAGGCTGCTCTTCGGAGTCGAAGGACAAAAGAGAGTACCGAACTCCCAAGTCACTCTGCTCCATCCCCGTCGACGCCGATCTGTTGACACCGCTCCTACCTGAGGGGAAGACCGTCGGCGTAGAAGAGAAGAATCCGGTACCGAGCAGAAGCCTCTGCCAGGTGAACGTCGATGGAAAGACAGCTCTAATCACTAGTCAGGAATGGCGGGAACGGGGCGACGGTGTCACAGACGTCGCCGATTCTCTGGCTCGGATCGAGGGTGGCGAGGTGACCAGCGATGACAAGTACCTCTATGCCGGCACGGGGGCTGTCGGCCACACAGCCTCCTGCAGCAACCCGAGACACAAGGAACATGTGCTCTTCACTGCAATCCAGCTGTTCGCGGACGGACACGACGACGCTACTAGCATGAAGAAGCTCATCACGGCCTATACCGAGGCCGTCGAGCGGTCAGATATCTGCAGCTGACCCATGCAAGGGCCCAAGTGAACCGCGCAAGAGCGCGTATGACGCGTGGTTAGGCCAGCCCTCACGTTACCGGGCAACCGTACAGGCGATAAGCCGTCTTGAGACTTTGCGCGGTTCGAAGTGGGCGGGGCCGCAGGTGTGAGGGAGCCGATGCCTTACATTCGTTTCGGTGGATCAATAACCGCGATACGGGTTGTCAGGACTGCTGCCCGGTGCGGCCGGATCATAGGGGGGTCGGCCGCCGGACTGCTGATTCCCGTACGGCTGTTGCTCTCCGTATGGAACACTGGCGTGGCCCACCCCGAGGTTAGGCTGTTGCATCGCCGCACCGGACGGCAGTTGCTGAGCGTCACGGCGGCGACGCCTGGTCACGAACGCGACCACCCCGCCGGTGGCCACCAAAGCGGCGGCACCCGCACCGATCCACAACTCGGCCTGGCTGTCGTCACCCTCCGAGGCCGGCGCCGCAGCCGGACTCGCGCCGTCCGTGGCCGCCGCGCCCGCACCCGCGCCCTTCGAAGCCTCGGCTGACGGGGATTCGGCTGTCACGGGGTAGTCCGACATCGGAAACTTGTCGGCCGGGCCCGGGTCGCCGGGGTCGGTGAGGGCGATCCGAGGACGGACGGCTCCGTAGCCGACGAAGTCGCTGCGCTTGCCGCTCTCGCTCTTGACGCCGCCGATCGTGTTGAGGATGACCTTGAGAACCTGGTTGTTGCTCCAGTCGGGATGCCTGGACCAGATCAGGGCGGCGCTGGCGGAGGCGAGGGCGGTGGCATCACTGGTTCCCTCACTCTGGCAGTAGCCGGTCTTACCGCCGCACGCGTGGACGATGTCCATGCCAGGCGCGGCGATGTCGACCTGGGGGCCGTGCTGGGACGCGCTCGTCCGGTGACCGTTCTTGTCGATGGCCGTCACACCCACCACTCCAGGGGTGGCTGCGGGGTACTCGACCTGGTTGGTCTGGTCGCCTGTGTTACCCACGGCGGCGAAGATCAACGAACCCTTCTTGAGGGCGTAATCAACCGCGGAGGCCAGCTCGGGGGCGCCCCGCGTTGCACCCTGTGAGATGTTGATGACCTTGGCGCCATGGTTAGCCGCGTATCTGATGCCCTCAGCGGCGACCCTGAAAAACCGGGCGTTCGTGGCGGCCTCGTTGGCACCCTTCGCGCCATCGGGCAGCCGGATCGGCAGCACTTTTGCTCCTGGAGCCAGTCCATACGCTCCCTGGTTCCCGTTGCCCCTGCCCGTTCCGGCGATGATTCCGGCCATGCCCGTGCCGTGACCGTCGTAATCCGTCTGCTCGTCGCCGGACTCCGTCGGCGCCAAGTCCTTGCCTGGCAGAACCTGACCCTGGAGATCGGGGTGGTCCGCATCGACGCCGGTGTCGAGGACGGCGACCGTGATGCCTTTGCCCGTGGTCGTCCGCCACATCTGGTCGGCCTTCATGGCGTTCAGATGCCACTGCTGAGCACGGAACGACTCCGCCTGCGCCGGTACCGCCGCCACGGTGCCCACCAGAAGCAGGCCGAGAGCCGCCGAAGCTGCCGTGCCGAGGCGTCTACGGCTGAGACCGCTGGTGGGGGGCATGGATTACCTCTCGTCGGGCTTCGGATGGTCAGCGACCACAGGGGGCACGTTACGACGTGCGTCTGGCTGCCACGTGGTTTCGTCCTCGGTGACGTAATCGGGACGTGGGCTCTGCTCGTCCTCGTCACGCTTCCCAGGGCGGGCGTTGGCAGGCGGCTGGCCGCCCCGGCCTGTCGTACCCGCTGCGCGCTGGTCCTCGGCCGAACCGCCGGGCCCGCCCTGACCGCGTACCAGCCCCGATCCCCCCTGGCTGAAGGACCGGTTGTTCGTGCGCTGTTGTTGGCTTTGGCGGCCTCCGACGATGCCACCCTGCTGACCGGTGGGCCCAAGGACCGGACGGCCTGTGGCGGAACCGCGCTGCCCGGCGCCGATCACACCGGGTTTGCTTCCCGACCGCTGTCCACCAGCACCCTGGGCCTGCTGCCCACGGCTTCCAGCACCCCCCCGCGCACTGTTCGCTCCCTCGCCGCCCATGACGGTGCCACGCGGCATCGCTCTGCCTGTCCTGTCCGCCGTCGGCTGCGCACGGCCCCCTGTGACACCGTTCTGCGCAGGGCCCCGGCCCGTCGGCGAGCCTCCGGTCCGGCCGGCACCCGTGGTCCCATGTGCCGACGGCGCATTGGTGGCTGGGCGGCCGAACGCACTGGGCGTCGAAGGGCCGGGCCGGCCGTTCGTGCCACCTGGTGTCGTCGGCGTCACTCGGCCACCAGGCGGACTGCTCAGGCTCCGAGCGCTCGGCGGAGTACGTCCTGTGATCCCGTAGGCCGGTGGAACCGGTGCAGGGCTCGCCTGGCCGGCGCCGGGCCCGGACGGGCCCAGGACGTTAGGTGAAGTGGCAGGTGTCTGCGTCTGAGGGTTCTGCGGAAGCACGTCGACCGAGTCGACATCCATCCGCGCCGGCACCTCCGAGACTGCGGACGTGCTCTTTCCCGTTTCCCCGACAACGGGGCGGTCCTCAACTCCACTGTGCGGGAGACCGGTTCCCGTGCTCGCGACATCTCTGTCCGCCGTGTTCCCGGTCACAGCACCATCGGCCGAAGAGATACCGCGCGAAGCGGCACCGGCCGAGGAGCCTCCTCCGCTTCCCTGTCCGACAGGAAGGTCCCTGCTGCGCCGGTCACGGGCGTCGGCTTCCGGGTCCTGGATGTCCAGTGGCGGCGGCGGGAACTTACGGGGCTTGGACGCCTGCATCTGCGACTTGGACAGCGAATACGCTTGCCCGAGCTTCTCCAGCTCGTCCGCGGTCTGCTGCCGGACGGCCATGTTCTTCGACAGGATGCCCTGCGCGTCGGGGTCGTTGTGAGCGGCCTTCGCCGCGTCGATGTTCGCGTCCACACCCTTGTCGCGCGGGGCCGATGTCTTGGCCCTCCCGATGGCCTGCGCGGCCTGCCCCAGCCAGTGCGCCTGGTGCTCACTGTATTCACTCAGTGACAACGTGGACTTGGCGAGGTCCGCAGCCCACGTACGGAACGAATCTGCGCTCTCACCCTTCCACTTCACCCACTGCGGGCGGATCTGGAGTTCTTCCGCGATGCTGTTGATCTCTTTGGCCGCAGCAGTGAGTCTGTCCGCCGCACCTTGGACCGCCTCGGCGTCTGCGGCATCGAGCCACGCCAGCATCTGTTCGTGCGTCATGCCGTCGAAAGTGGTCTTCTTGTGTTTGCCGGCCATCAGAGATTCGTCTCCTCTTCGCCGCCTTCAGGCGTCTTGTCAGACGCGCCCGAGCTGGCGGAACCAGTGTCCGCCGCCGAGTTGTTGCCCTTCTCCCCGCGCGTCGGAGGCACGTAGTCGCCCCCGTAGTGCTGCTTCGTCTCGGCGTTGATGGCCGCCATCCGGTCCCGGACGTCCGAGTCGATGTTGTCGAAGCCCTTGTGCGACGCCAGCACCGCGAAGCCCATGGATTCGATCGAACCGGAGAGGATCTCCGAGAGGTTCTCCAACTCCCGGATCACCGAGCCGTACTGGCCAAACAGGTCGTCCGCCTCGTACCAGCCCTTGTCTCCCCCGCCGAACTTCGGGCGTGTGAGCTGCTGCTCGCTGACCTTTTTCGCTCCTGCGGGCGACCCTTTGAGGTCCTTGATCAGTTGATCCACCCGCTGCTGAAAAGCCGTGAACGACTCCAGCTCCGTCACGATGTCCGCAGCCGCGCCCTTCGCGGCCTCGACGACGTTGGTCGCCCAGCCCCCGAGCCCGCCCGAGCCGCCGCCCTTGTCGTCCGCCATCGCGTACGCCCCTCCCCGTTCCCCCGTGATCGTGCCTTTACAACAAGTAGGTCTGGTGACAACTTTAGCCACCCGCTCTGACAGTTCACAGGCGGCTCAGGGCAGTGGCGATGCACATCACGTCACAGGTCGATACGTTCGGTAACAGTTCGCCGGGTCGCCGACGGTTGGTCGGTGCTGCTCACCGAGGCGCCGAACTGGGCTGTGGGGACGAGTAGTTGACGTCGGCCACGGGGGAACGGCGCATGACCTTCTTGGCCTGGATGCTGCTGGCCGTCGCCGCGCTGTTCGCCGTGCTGGGGTCGGTGAACCAGCAGTGGCTGCGGCAGCGGTTCTCGTCGGACCGGGGGCGGGCGACGACCGCGCCTTCGGGCTGGTACCGGTTCCTGTTCCTGCTTGCCGCCGCGCTCGCCGCCTATCAGGGGGGCAAGGGGCTCTGGTCGGTGGACAAGACCTCTTGGAGCACGGGCGAGTTGCGGGATTCAGTGCATAGCGCCGCGTCGGCCATGGAGAGCGAGCCGCGTCTGCGCGATGCGTACGACGACTACTCCTCGCTCATCCAACAGGAGGTCGAAAGGGCGGGCGAGGGAATGGGGCCCTACGTCGACATCAAGGTGGAAGCGGTCGACGAGCATGCGTACGCGGTGACGGCAACCGGGGCAGGGAGCGGATTGTGCATGGACGTGTCCGCGACCGAGTCGGACCAGGGCGGCATGTGGGTGCCCGGCGCCGGGGACCAGCCGCCTACCCGCGTCCCGGCGTACCAGCTGACCGTCCACGTCGCGGAAGGTGAGTGCTGAGCGTCCGGGCCGCGGGAGGGGTGGAGGTGCCTATCGGCCCGGGGCGGTGGGCGAACGTGCGTGCGCGCCATGGTCCGGGGTGCGGGGCGCGCGTGCCAGCCATCTGCCGCACAGAGCCCGCGTGGGCGCGCGCGGCACGTCGTCCGGTCAGGGGGCTCGACGCGGCCTCAGCCCGTCGTCTCCGGCGTGCCGGTCGGTGCGGGGGCCGGCTCCGTCACCACCGCCGCCTGTGGTCGGATCGGGAGGCGGTTGACCGGGCGGCCCGTCGCCGCGCGGACCGCTGAGGCGATCGCCGCCGGGGACGCGACCACGGGGGCCGCGCCGGCTGCCTTCGCGCCGAAGGGGGCCACCACGTCGCGCTCCTCCACCAGTTTCACGATGCGGATGTCTGGGGCGTCCAGCGACGTGGGCAGGGCGTAACCCGTGAGGTCAGGACGGCGTACGACACCCTTGGGTGTGCGCAGGTTCTCGGTGAGAGCCGCGCCGACGCCCTGCGTGACACCGGCCTCGATGCGCGCGGCGAGCTGGCCCGGGTTGAGGACCCGGCCGACGTCCTGCGCCACCGCCAGTTCCACCACCCGTACGGAGCCGATCTCGATGTCCACGTCGACGACCGCGCGGATCGCGCAGAACGCGAGGCCCACGAACGCGTCGCCCTGACCGCTCGCGTCCAGCGGCTCGGTCGGGTGCGGGCGGCACTGCGCCGTGGCCCACAACTCCTTGCCGTCCATGGCCTCTTCGACCGTGGTGGACAGGACACCGTCGTACGACGTGATCTTGCCGTCGGCGATCTGGAGCAGCTCCGTCGACATGCCGAACTTGTGCGCCAGCGGCTGAAGGAGCTGCGTGCGGACCATCTTCGCGGCGCGTTCGACCGCGCCGCCCGAGACCCAGGTGTGGCGGCCGCGGCAACCCGGCCCGGCGGGGGGCTGGTCCGTGTCCACCGGGGCCACGTGGACCTCGTCGATGCCCAGCGTCTCCTGGACGATCTGGCGGGCGAGCGTGGTGAAGCCCTGGCCCGTCTCGACCGCCGCGCAGATGACCGTGGCGACCCCGTCGTGCACCTTGACCGTGGCCGTGGAGACCTCGTCCGCGCCCTCGGCGCCCAGCACGTGCACCATGCCGATGCCGTAGCCGACACCGCGCCGCACCGCACCGGGCTCGCCCGCGCCCTCGGGGCCGCCGGGCAGCAGCCAGTCCTCCTCCGGAGTGTCCTTGGGGAGGGCGGGCAGGGGGAATTCCCGTACGGCGCCCAGGAGTTCGGCCACGGGGGCCGGGCAGGTGACCGTCTGGCCGGTGGGGAGGACGTCGCCGGTCGCCAGGACGTTGCGCATCCGCAACTCGGCCGGATCGAGGCCCAACTTCTTCGCCAGCTTGTCCATCTGGGCTTCGTACGCCGCGCAGACCTGCACCGCGCCCTCGCCCCGTACGTGGCCGGAGGGCGGGTTGTTCGTGCGGACCGCCCAGCCTTCGATGGAGGCGTGCGGGACGACGTACGGGCCGCAGGCGAAGGCGACGGCCGCCGCGAGCGCGTCCGACGACGTGTCCGCGTACGCGCCCGCGTCGAGCAGGATCTGCGCCTCGACCTTGACCAGCGTGCCGTCGGCGTCCGCGTGGTGGCGGTAGCGCAGGAGGGTCGGGTGGCGGTGCGGGTGGCCGAGGAACGACTCCTCGCGGGTCGCCGTCAGCTTGACCGGGCAGCCGGTGCGCAGGGCGAGGAGGCCGAGCGGGAGCTGGAAGCCCGGGTCCTCGCGGTCGGCCGTCGCGCCCGGGACGCCCGTGACGACGACCTTCACCCGGTCCGGCTCCAGGCCGTAACAGGCGGCGGCCACATCGCGGTCGCCGTGCGGGTCGGTCGAGGCGATGTACAGCTCGACACCGCCGTCGGGGCGCGGGACCGCGAGGCCCGCTTCCGCGCCGATGGGGGCCGGGTCCTGGCGGCCGATGCGGTAGAGGCCCTCGACGATGACCTCGCCGGTCGCCTCCAGGTCGCCGTGGCGCAGCGGGATGTGCCGGATCAGGTTGCCGTCGGGGTGCAGCGGCTCGGCCGCGAACGCCTTCTCCGGGTCGGTGACGGGTTCCAGGACCTCGTACTCGACGATGATCGCCGCGGCCGCCATGCGCGCCGTGTCCGGGTGGTCGGCGGCGACCGCCGCGAGGGGCTCGCCGTGGTGGCGTACGACCTCGGAGGCGAAGAGCGGGCGGTCGGAGGTGCGGTGGCCGGAGAGCGGGCCGCCGGGGACGTCCTCGTGCGTGATGACCGCGCGGACGCCCGGCATCTCGCGCGCGTGGGTGGTGTCGATGGAGACCACGCGTGCGTGCGCGTGCGGGGAGCGCAGGACCGCCGCCCACAGGAGCCCTTCGGCCCACAGGTCGGCGGCGTAGGGGAAGGTTCCCTCGGTCTTGGCGCGCGCCTCCACCGCGGGGAGGGTGGTGCCGAGTCCGTGCGGGATCGGCTCCGCCTCGGGGGCCGCGGGGGCCTCTGTCGTCTCGCTGGTCACGCTCGGCCTCCGTCCCGGGTCTCCCGGTCGCCCCGGATGTCTTCAGTGGTGGCCGGGCCCGCCTGGTGCGGGATGCGGGGCCCGTCCTCGGCGGCGGTCCCCGCCGTTTCCGCCGGTGTCTGCTGCGCCGCCCGCCGTTCGCCGGCGACCTGGCGCACCGCGTCGAGTACGCCGCGGTAGCCCGAGCAG
This sequence comes from Streptomyces sp. NPDC006552, assembly GCF_040611655.1. NCBI lineage: Bacteria > Bacillati > Actinomycetota > Actinomycetes > Kitasatosporales > Streptomycetaceae > Streptomyces > Streptomyces sp. NPDC006552. Next base: position 11,572 of record NZ_JBEXOS010000052.1, on the reverse strand, counting down.
CGGCACAGGTTGCCGCAGAGCGCCTGGCGGGCTTCGAGGTCGGTGGGGGCCGGGTTGCCTTCGAGGAGGTCGTGGACCGTCATCGCCATGCCGGGGACGCAGAAGCCGCACTGGACCGCGCCGCACGCGGCCAGCGCCCGCTGCACGTCGGAGGGGCCTCCTTCGTCGGCGAGGCCCTCGACCGTACGTACCTCGCTGCCGGCGGTGGTCGCCGCGGGGACCAGGCAGGAGGCGACGAGGCGGCCGTCCACCTGGACGTTGCACGCGCCGCACTCGCCCTGCGAGCAGCCGTCCTTGGCACCGGCGAGGCCGAGGCGTTCGCGCAGCACGTAGAGGAGCGATTCGCCGATCCAGGCGTCGGTGACGGGGCGGTCGGTGCCGTTGACCCGTAGGACGTAGCTGGCGACGGGGTGGTCGTCGTGGAGCGGGGCGGAGGGGGGGCTGCCGGGTGAGGAGTGGGCGGAGTGGGGGGCGGGGGCTTCGTCGGGCTCCGGTACGAGTTCGCCGGCCGGCGTGGGGGCGGTGTTCGGGGCGGGTTCGGGGTTCGGGGCGGGGTCGTCGTCCTGCGCGGGACTGCCGTCCTGCGCGGGGCCATGGTTCGAGGCCGGGCTACCGTCCTTCGCGGGGGCGCCGTCCTGCGCGGGTGCGGAGTCCTGCGCGAGGGCGCCGTCCTGCGCGGGTGCGCCGTCCTGCGCGAGGGCGCCGTCCTGCGCGAGGGCGCCGTCCTGCGCGAGGGCACCGTCCGGGGCGGGGCCACCGTCCTGCGCGGGGACGCCGCCCTTCGCGGGGTCGCCGTCCAAGGCGGGGCGGCCCTCCGGTGCGGGCGCGGCGTTGTCCACCAAGGGTGTGACGTCCGGCCCGGGGGCCGTGTTCGGCAAGGGTGCCGTGTCCGGCGCGGTTTCGTCGTCCGGCGCGGGCCCTTCGTACGGCTCGGGCTCTCCGTCCGGCACGTATCCGCCGTCCGGCGCGGACGTGGTGTCCGCCTGGGGCGCGCCGTCCTGCGCGGGTGCGGAGTCCGACGCGGGTGCGGGGGCCACCCAGGGTTCGCCGTCCTGCGCGGGTGCGGGGGCCACCCAGGATTCGCCGTCCCGCGCGGGTGCGGAACCCGGCGTGTGTGCGAAGGCCGCCCAGGGTTCGCCGTCCTGCGCGGGTGCCGAGTCCGACGCGGGCGCGGAGGCTGCCCAGGGTTCGCCGTCCAGTCCGGGTACGGAGTCCTGTACGGATGTGGAGCCCTGCGCGTGTGCGGCGTCCAGCGCGGATGCAGAACCCGACTCAGGCGCAGCGTCCAGCGGGGACTCGGAGTCCGACGTGGATGTGGAGCCCGACGCGGGTCCGGAGCCCGACGCTGATGCCGCGGAGCTCGACGCGGATGCGGAGTCCCGCACGGATCCGGCACCCCGCGCGGCCGCACCGTCCAGCGTGGTCGCGGAGCCCGAAGCGGGCGCGCCGTCCGACGCGGATGCGGAACCCGACGCGGATGCGCCATCCAGCCGGGATACGGCGTCGTCCACCGCCGGTGCAGCGTTCGGCGCGCGGCCGACATCCGGCACACCGTCAGTAAAGGGCACGCCATCGTCGTCCGGCCCGCCGTCAGCAACCGGCCCGCCGTCGACGCCCCGCCTGCCCCCGGCGACCGACCTGCCCTCGGTGCCCGGCGCACGTTCAGCATCCCGGCCCGCCTGCGCCTCAACACCGACCCCGCCCTCCGGCGCGGGCCCCGCAGGCTCCGTCCCGGACTCCAGCTCCCCCTCGGGCTCGGGCCGCGCACGACCCGGCTCCGGCCACGCGAACCCCGGGCCGGCCACATCGGTTTCCCGCCCCTCGGGCTCCTGCCCAGACGCAGACGCAGACCCCGGCTCACTCACCAACTCCGGATCGGCCACCCCGTGGCCCCCACCCGGCTGCGCCCACGGCTGCGACGCCCAGGGCGCGGGCGCGCCCCCCGGCAGCGTCGCGGGAGGCATGCGGTCGCCCCAGTGCGCGGCCAGCGAGGACGCGGTGAACTCCCCCGACTCCTCCGGGAGTACGCCGCCGGCGACCGGGATCGACCACTGCCCCGTCTCACCGTGCCCGTGCACATCACCGTGCCCGTGCGCGTCACCATGCCCGTGCGCGTCACCGTGCCCGTGCGCGCTCCCGTACGGCTCAGGCGTCGCCCCATACGGCTGCTCATAGCCCGGCACCTGGTACGCCCCGTACGGATCCGCGTCCTGCCCCTGGTACCCCGCAGAGGACGACGCGTCCGGCCCCTGGTACCCCCCGTCCCCACCCCCGTACGACTCCGCGGGCCAGCCCGACCCCTGCTCCGGCTCCTGCCGCTGCGGCGCACCCGCGGTGCCGGTCAGTCCCGGCGGCAGTACCCAGACACCCGTCGCCGCGGGGTCGGTCGTGGCGGCGCCCGTGGCGGGGCTCACCGTTATCTGCGGCGGCACGTAGCCGTGGCCCGGGGCGGCGAGCGGCGCGTCCGGGAAGCCGTCGGGGGGCAGCTGTACGAAGGCGGTGGCGTCGGAGTCGTAGTCGCCCTGAGGCAGCGGCTGCCAGCCGTCGGCGCCCCGGGCTCCCGCGTCCGCTCCGTTGTACTCGTTCGTCACGACAGCGCCCTCCCAAGTGCACGTCGGGCCAGCGCGGCGACGGTGCGCCGCAGATGCAGTACGGCGGGCGGCAGTGGCTCCTGGGTGCCGTCCGGGGCGGGGGCCTGGTCGGGGATGCAGGCCGCGGCGACGTACTCGCCGAACGCCTGCACGGCCTGCGGCACGAGCGCGCCGCGGTCGCCGTCCCAGTCGATGAGCGAGGCCACCCACTGCTCGGCCTCCAGGGGGCGCAGCGGCATCGGCGCGATGGCGCCGACGGCGCAGCGCACGGAGCGCCGGGCCGGGTCGAGGACGAGCGCGACGGAGGCGAGCGCGCGGCCGGGTCCGGTGCGGCCGGTGGCCTTGAGGAAGACCTGCGGGGCGTGGAGCAGGGGGACGCGGACGAAGCCGATGAGTTCGCCGGGGCGCAGCATCTCCATCCCGGCCAGCAGGTGCGAGACGGGCACCTCGCGGCGGGCGCCCTGAGGTCCGGCGATGATCAGCGTGGCTTCGAGGGCGGCCAGCACGGGCAGCGCGTCGTTCGTGGGGGCGGCGGAGGCGATGTTGCCGCCGAGGGTGCCGGCGTTGCGGATCTGGGGCGGCCCGGCGGCGCGGGCGGCGGCGGCCAGGGCGGGGATGAGCGCGGCGAAGTCGGGGCGGCCGATACGGGCGTGGGTGAGGCCGGCGCCGAGCAGCGCGTTGCCGTCCTGGTACTGCCAGCCGCGGATCTCGCTGATCCGGCCGAGGCCGACGAGGGCGGCGGGGCGGAGCTGACCCGCGTTGACCTGCGCCATGAGGTCGGTGCCGCCCGCGACGGGCACGGCGGCGGGCATGGCGGCGAGCGCCGCGACCGCCTCGTCCAGCGAACTCGGAAGTACCGCGGCCCGTGTCGCCTGCGGTGCGTGCGTGGTCAAAACCGGCTGCCCCTTCCCGATGCCCGGCCCTGCGCCCGGCGGCCGCGGTGGTCGTCACCTGGGCTGCCGCCGCTCGCGTGACCGCCGTTGCCGCCGTTGCGCCTGTTCCGCCGTACGGTACGTGCTGACAGGCCGGACGTGGCAACTCTGGCACATCTTCCCGGGTGCCCGGAGTTGGGGTCCGGTAGGAGGCTTTCGCCCCTTCCACCTGGGAGATGACCGATATGGCAGGGGATCGTCCCTCAGGGCGAATTGACACTCTTCGGTGACCTATGAGGCGTCCTGCGCGGGTCCCCTGCCGGCCCGGGCCACCTCCTCACCTGTTCGGGGGCGCTCCCTCGATCGGGCGGCCGAGCACGCCGGGGCGGCGCTGCCACGGCAACGGGCCGCCCGGCCGCCGGTAGTCGACGCCCAGGGCGTCAAGTCGCCGGTAGTGGCCGTCCATCCGGCGTGCGAACTCCGTGTAGTCGCGCTCCGCGGGCGCGGGCAGCTCGCTCCAGGCCACCTCGCTGAAGGCGGACAGGCGCGGGAACGCCTGGTAGTCGACGCGTTGTTGGTTCTCCATCACCTCGGTCCACAGGTTGGCCTGGGTGCCCAGGACGTGCCGGGCCTCCGCCGCGGTCAGCTCCGGCGGGACGGGCTCGAAGCGGTAGACGTCCTCCAGGGTGCGCACGTAGCCGATCGGGACGGGCTCGTCCTCGCCGGGCGCCTGCCGGTGGTCCAGGTAGACCTGCTGCTCCGGGCACATGACGACATCGTGTCCTGCCCGGGCCGCGGTGATGCCGCCCTGGTAGCCGCGCCAGGAGGAGACCGCGGCGCCGGGCGCGAGGCCACCTTCGAGGATCTCGTCCCAGCCGATGAGCCGCCGGCCGCGTTCGCCCAGCCAGGTGTCGAAGTGCCGGATGAACCAGGACTGGAGTCCGTCCTCGTCCTTGAGGCCCAGCTCCCGGATGCGTGACTGGGCCGTCGGCGACTGCCGCCACTGGTCCTTGGGGCACTCGTCGCCGCCCACGTGGATGAACGTCGACGGGAAGAGGCCCAGCAACTCCTCGAAGACGCCCTCGTAGAAACGGAGGGTGGCGTCGGTGGGGGCGAGGACGTTCGGGTTGACGCCCCAGGTGTCCCAGACGGGGAGCGCGGCGGTGTCGACGACGTCGGTGTTGCCGAGTTCCGGATACGCGTGGATGGCGGCCTGGGAGTGGCCCGGCAGGTCTATCTCGGGGACGACCGCGATGTGCCGGGCGTCGGCGTAGGCGACGATCTCCCGGATGTCGTCCTGGGTGTAGAAGCCGCCGTGCGGTGTGTCGTCCCAGAGGTCGGAGGCGCGGTGGCCCCATTTGGTGCGCGTGCGCCAGGAGGCGTCCCGGGTCAGCTTCGGGTACCGCTCGATCTCGATGCGCCAGCCCTGGTCGTCGCTGAGGTGGAAGTGGAAGACGTTGAGCTTGTGGGCGGCGAGCAGGTCGATGAAGCGCAGCACGCCGTCCTTGGGCATGAAGTGCCGGGCGACGTCCAGCATGGCGCCGCGCCAGCCGAACCGCGGGGCGTCCTCGACGGTGACGTGCGGGACGGACCACGGGCGCCCGGCGGCGAGCGGGGCGCGGCGGAAGGCGTCGGGGCCCAGGAGCTGACGCAGCGTCTGGGCGCCCCAGAAGACACCGGCCGGGGCGCCGCCCACGATGTCGACGCCGGTGGCGGTGGCGGTCAGGCGGTAGCCCTCCGCCGGGAGGGACGGGTCGATGGACAGGCGTATCGCGCGGCCCTCGTCGGCCGGGGGCAGGGCGAGGCCGGTGACCTGGCCGAGCGTGGCGCGCAGCCAGCGCGCGGTGGACTCGGTGCCCTCTGCCGCCGTGAGGCCCGTGCGGCTGTCGAGCTCGAAGGCGCCGTCGCCGTCCCGCGTGAACCGGCGGGGCGCGGGGAGGAGGTCTGCGGGAGCGTCCAGCACGTCAGTCCTTAACCGCGCCGCCGAGGCCGGAGACCAGGCGGCGCTGTACGAGTACGAAGAAGACCAGGACCGGCAGGGTCATCACGGTCGAGGCTGCCATGATTCCGCCCCAGTCGTTCTCGTCGGGTTTGAAGAAGACGAGCAGCGCCATCGGCAGCGTCGACTGGGAGGTGTCGCTGATGATGAACGACTTCGCGAAGAGGAAGTCGTTCCAGGTGGAGATGAAGGAGAAGACACTCGTCGCCACCAGCCCGGGGAAGACGAGCGGGAAAAGGATCTGCCACAGGAAACGGGAGCGGCTCGCGCCGTCCAGACAGGCCGCTTCCTCCAGTGCTTCCGGTACGGCTTTGACGAAGCCGCGCAGCATCCACACGGCGAACGGCAGCGAGAACGCGAGGTGCGGCAGGATCAGCGAGCCGAGCGTGTTGAGCTGTCCGAAGTCCCGCATCAGGAAGAACAGCGGGATGGTGAGCGCTTCCACGGGCACCATCTGCGCGACGAGGAACATGATGAGCAGCGTCGTACGGAACCGGAAGCGGAAGCGGGTCACGGCGGTCGCGGCGAGAAAGGCGACGAGCGCGGAGACGACCACGACGGTGCCCGCCACGATGAGGCTGTTGAGGAAGTACCGGCCGAATTCCTGTTGCTGGAAGACGCGGCGGAAGGAATCGAGCGACGGAGCGAGCGTCCAGGGCCGCGGCTGGGACGATTCGATCTCGCCCGCCGGTTTGAACGCGCTGAGCACCATCCAGTAGAGGGGAAAGGCGACCGCCACGGCGATCAGCAGCGCGGACGCCTCGGCGGCGAACCGCCAGGGCCGGCGGATGCGCGGCGCGCGCCGCACGCGTACGCCGGTCGGACCGGTGGCGCTCACAGTTCCTGCCCCTCTCTGCGCATGATCCGGAGGTAGACGAGGGTGACGGCGAGCAGGATGACGAGCATGACGACGCCGATGGCGGAGCCGAGGCTGTACTCGCTGCCGGCGAACGCCTTCTGGTAGGCGTACACGTTCAGGACGAGGTTCTGGCCGGCGATGCCGCCGCCGTTGGTCATGACGTAGATCTGCGTGAAGACCTTGAAGTCCCAGATGATCGACTGGATGGTGACGACGACGAGGATCGGGCGGAGCATCGGCGCCATGACGGAGCGCCAGGTCCGCCACTGCGAGGCCCCGTCGAGGGAGGCCGCTTCGAGCACCTCGCCGGGGATGGCGCGGATGCCCGCGTACACCGTGACCATGACGAACGGGAACGAGCACCAGACCACTTCGAGCAGGACCAGGGCGAAGGCGCTGTATCTGCCGTACGTCCAGGAGAAGTCGCCGAGCCCGAGCACCTTGTTCACGGGGCCGAAGTCGGGGTCGAAGAGGAAGACCCAGACGGTGGACCCGGTGATCGCGGGGGTGGCCCAGGCGCCGAGCGCGGCGAGCATCAGGGCGAGCCGGGGCAGCGCCCGGACCCGGGTGAGCAGCACCGCGAGGGCACAGCCGATCAGCAGGGTGCTGACGACGCAGGCCGCCGCGAAGAGCAGGGTGGCCGCCAGCACCTGCCAGAACTGGCTGTCGGCGAAGAGGGTCCGGTAATTGCCGAAGCCCTGGAAGGTGGTGGGTGCGCCGCCGCTGACCTGGGCCTGGGTGTACTCCAGGAAGGAGATCAGGCCGAGTTGGTAGATCGGGTAGACGAGCAGTGCGCCGAGCAGGACGAGCGCGGGGGCGAGGTAGAGCCAGGGCGTCCAGCCGCCGCGCGCCCGTGCGGGTCTCCCGCGTGCGGTGCCCGCGGGTATCGCACTCATCCGGCGCTCCCGAAGGCGTCGTCCATCTTCTTCGCCGCGTCACCGGCGGCCGCCGCGACGTCCTTGCGGCCGCTGACGACCTCCTGGAACATCGTCGGCAGGACGAGGGAGGCGTCGATCTTCGCCCAGGCGGGCGAGGCGGGGACGAACTTGGCGCCCGCGCCCAGGGTCTTCACGAAGGGGGCGACGAACGGCTCCTCCCGGGCGACCTCGGTCCGGACGTCGGTGTAGGTGGGCAGGAAGCCCATCCCCGAGAAGAGGGCGCGCTGTGCGCTCTTCCCGGCGAGCCGCTCCATGAGGGCGACGGCGAGCGTGCGGTGCGAGGTGCTCTTGAGGACGCCGATGTTGTTGCCGCCGGCGAAGGCGGGCGCGATGGAGCCGGCCCGCACGCCCGGCAGCGGGACGACGGCGTACTTGCCCTTGACCTTGCCGTCCTCCATGGCCTGGTGGCTGAAGTCGCCGCCGATGGCCATGGCGGCCTTGCCGGAGGCGAAGGCGGTGACGGTGTCGTTGCCGCCCATGCCGGCGCACTTGGCGGCCGGGCAGTTGGCGGAGCCGAAGAGCGAGGTGTAGGCCTTGATGCCCTTCTGGGCGGCGGGGCTGTCGAGGGCGGAGACGTACGAGTCGCCCTTCTTCTCGGCGAGTTCGCCGCCGTTGGCCCAGATGAAGGGCATCGCGCCGTAGGTGTACGCGCCGCCGACGGCCAGCCCGTACAGCTCCGGGCGGGACCGGTGGATCTTCTTGGCGGTGGCGGCGAGTTCGGCCTGGGTGCGCGGGACGTCGAGGCCGAGGTCCTTGAAGACGTCGGTGCGGTAGTACAGGGCGCGTACGCCGACGAAGTAGGGCGCGCCGTAGATCTTGCCGTCGACCGTGACGGACTCCTTGGCGGTCGGGTCGGTGTCCTTGGCATCGGCCCACTTGCCGAACTCCTCGGTCACGTCGGCGAGTCCGCCGTCGCGCACGTACCCGGCGGTGTCGGTGTTGCCGTACTCGATGAGGTCGGGCGCGCTCTTGGGGTCGTTGAACGCGGCCTTGATCTTCTCGGCGCGGGTGTCGACGGGGATGTACTCGACCTGGACCTTCGCGTCCTTGTGCGCGCGCCGGAAGTCACCGATCGCGGTGTCGACGACCTTCTGCTTGGGCGCGTTGTTGACCTCCTGGAAGAGCCAGACGCGCAGGGTGCCGCTCTGTTCGTCCTTGGCGGCGCCGCTGTTGTCGGAGGTGCCGGGGGCGCAGGCGGTGGCCGCGAGGACAAGTGCCGTGAGCGGTACGGCCGTTCTGACAGAGAGCCGCGCTGGGAGCTTCATCGGGAACGCCTCCGAGATGTCGTTGCAACATACGCAATGGTTGTTTCGCTGTGCACAACACGACGGAGATTAAGAGGACTGGACCAGTGAGCGCAATGGTTTACGTGGGACCGGCCGCGCGGACACACGAAGGCCCCCGGCGCGCGTCACCGCACACCAGGGGCCTCAAGGCAGGGAGAGGAGGGCGTCGCCGCCCGGGGAACGACGCCGCTAGTTGCCCTTGCCGCCGTCCTTGTCCTTGTCGCCCCCGGCACCCATCGACTCGTAGATCTCCTTGCACATGGGACAGACCGGGTACTTCTTCGGGTCGCGGCCCGGCACCCAGACCTTGCCGCAGAGCGCGACGACAGGAGTGCCGTCGAGAGCGCTCGCCATGATCTTGTCCTTCTGGACATAGTGGGCGAAGCGCTCGTGATCGCCGTCACCGTGCGACGTCTGCGGCGTCGGCTCTACCAGGGTCCCCGTACCTGTCCCGCGCTCGGGCTCAAGAGTGCTCATAACGGCCAAGGGTACTGAAGGCGGCGCACGGGGCGAAGGGCCGCCGGTGGCGTCAGTTCAGCGAGGGGTCGTCCGGGTAGGTCGCGATCATGGCCAGCTTGCCGCGCTGGCGGCGCAGCACCGCGCGCCACAGCCCCTCGGGGCGCGTGGCGGACACGTCCCCCGGCTCCGACTCGACCACGTACCAGGCGCCCTCGGCCAGCTCGTTCTCCAGCTGGCCCGGGCCCCAGCCCGCGTACCCGGCGAAGATGCGCAGCGAGCCGAGCGCCGCCGCCAGCAGCTCGGGCGGTGCCTCCAGGTCGACGAGGCCGATCGCGCCGTGCACCCGGCGCCAGCCGAGCGGGCCCTCCTCGCCGGGGATCACCGCGACCCCGAGCGCCGAGTCCAGCGCGACGGGACCGCCCTGGAAGACGACCCCCGGCTCCCCGGCCAGCTCGCCCCAGCCGTCCAGGACGGAGCCGACGTCCACCGGGGTCGGCCGGTTGAGGACGACGCCGAGCGAGCCCTTCTCGTCGTGGTCGAGGAGGAGCACGACGGCACGCTCGAAATTCGGGTCCGTGAGGGCGGGAGTGGCCACGAGCAGTCGCCCTGTGAGCGAGGACACCTCGGTCATGCCAGACATGATCCCGCACATCGCCCGCGCGGGGGGCGGCAAGGGGAAGAACGGCAAGAACGCAGCTCAGCCGGGATCGCGGCGGAGGGCACGGCGCGGCGCCTCCCGCCGCCCCCCGCGTCACCTCGGGTGCCCGGCCCGCCACGGATCGTGTTGTAGCGAAGTCATGACGGTCCCGACCGACTCCGGGCTTACGGAACAGGGGCAGGCGGCCCTTACCCTTGTCCCTTGTTGTCACTTGGCCCTGCCCCCCTCTTCGGAACGCGAGATCCATGACCGTCACCGATGATGTCCTGCTTGTCCACGGCGGCACCCCGCTGGAGGGTGAGATCCGTGTCCGCGGCGCGAAGAACCTCGTGCCGAAGGCCATGGTCGCCGCGCTGCTCGGCAGCGCTCCCAGCCGGCTGCGCAACGTCCCGGACATCCGCGACGTCCGTGTCGTACGCGGCCTGCTCCAGCTGCACGGTGTGACGGTCCGCCCCGGGGAGGAACCGGGCGAGCTGGTGATGGACCCCTCGCACGTGGAGTCGGCCAACGTGGCCGACATCGACGCGCACGCGGGTTCCTCACGCATCCCGATCCTGCTCTGCGGCCCCCTCCTGCACCGTCTCGGCCACGCCTTCATCCCGGGCCTGGGCGGCTGCGACATCGGCGGCCGGCCGATCGACTTCCACTTCGAGGTGCTGCGCCAGTTCGGCGCGACGATCGAGAAGCGCGCGGACGGCCAGTACCTGGAGGCCCCGCAGCGGCTGCGCGGCACCAAGATCCGGCTGCCCTACCCCTCCGTGGGCGCCACCGAGCAGGTCCTGCTCACGGCCGTCCTCGCCGAGGGCGTGACGGAACTCTCGAACGCGGCCGTGGAGCCGGAGATCGAGGACCTGATCTGCGTCCTGCAGAAAATGGGCGCGATCATCGCCATGGACACCGACCGCACCATCCGCGTCACCGGTGTCGACAAGCTCGGCGGCTACACGCACCGCGCCCTCTCCGACCGCCTGGAGGCGGCGTCCTGGGCGTCGGCCGCGCTCGCCACCGAGGGCGACATCTACGTCCGCGGCGCCCAGCAGCGCTCGATGATGACGTTCCTCAACACGTACCGGAAGGTCGGCGGCGCCTTCGAGATCGACGACGAGGGCATCCGCTTCTGGCACCCGGGCGGCAAGCTCTCCTCGATCGCCCTGGAGACGGACGTCCACCCGGGCTTCCAGACCGACTGGCAGCAGCCGCTCGTCGTCGCCCTCACGCAGGCCACGGGCCTGTCGATCGTCCACGAGACGGTGTACGAGTCCCGGCTGGGCTTCACCTCCGCGCTGAACCAGATGGGCGCGCACATCCAGCTCTACCGCGAGTGCCTGGGGAGCTCCGACTGCCGTTTCGGGCAGCGCAACTTCCTGCACTCGGCGGTCGTCTCCGGGCCGACCAAGCTGGAGGGGGCCGATCTGGTCATCCCCGACCTGCGTGGTGGCTTCTCGTACCTGATCGCTGCGCTGGCTGCGCAGGGGACGTCCCGGGTGCACGGGATCGATCTGATCAACCGGGGTTACGAGAACTTCATGGAGAAGCTCGTCGAGCTCGGCGCGAAGGTAGAACTGCCGGGCAAGGCGCTCGGCTAGCCCGTATCCCGCGTAGCGGCCTGTACGCCGATGGGGGCCACCCGGATCCGTCCGGGTGGCCCCCATCGGCGTCGAGACGCCCAGAGATGGCCTCAGCGGCCCGGTGGGGGCTTCTCGCGCAGTTCCCCGCGCCCCTAGGCATGCGCTGCGCGCAGCCTTCCCCGGGGGAGATGGCGCACGCAGTGCGCATCTCAGGGGCGCGGGGAACTGCGCGACCAGCCCCCACCGGAGCCGCGGCCGGCAGGACACCCCCGTAAAACCCCGGCGGGGGGGGGGGGCGGGGGGCGGGGGGGGGGCGACCCCCACGAGGGAGAACGAGAGATA